>URXW01000014.1 GCA_900551995.1 uncultured Eubacteriales bacterium | reverse complement strand
TTGATCCGATTCGAGGCGGGCTTCGCCCCCTCGAGCTCCCCCTGTGAGAAAGAAAAACTGCACGCACAGTGGGGTTTCTCGACAAACTGAGCCGCTGCACCGTTGCGAATGTCGCACCGGTGTGCTATAATATATTTCTAAGCCAAACAGAAAAGAGGTCATGGGCAGTGGAAAAGAGCAGGATAGACCGCATCAACGAGCTGGCGCGCAAGGCGAAGGCAGAGGGGCTGACGGAGGAGGAGATCGCCGAGCGGGACGTGCTGCGGCAGGAGTATCTGAACGCCGTTATGAGAAACGCCCGGGACGTGCTGGAGAATACCTACATCGTGGACGAAAAGGGCGACAAAACGAAGCTGCGGAAAAAGGGAGAGCCGGAAAAATGAGCTACGAGTACGACGGGAACGGCGGTTTGCAGCCTGCCCCTCCCAAAAAGAACGACAACGATCTGGGGGCGTGGGTATTTATTGCGGTGATGTTCGCCGTGGCGTGGCCGGTGGGGCTTATCCTGCTGCTGATGAAGCTGAGCGAGGGCGGCGGCAGGAAAATGCGTCAGCAGGCGCGGGAGGCATGGCAGCGGACGGCGGCGGGCAGCGCCGAGGCGAAGCCCGCGCAGGCGCGCGCCTCTGCGGCGAAGAACACCGTGCGCAAGGTCACGGAGACGCCGAACTACTCCGACAAGGGCGCCAAAACCATGAAGATCATCGGAGCGGTGGTAGCCATTCTGGGCGCGTTTTTTCTGGTGCAGCAGGTGGACTACTTTGAACTGCGCTACGCCATCAAATGGCATGACTGGATGGACCTGCTGCGGCAGGTGTTCTATCCCATGGGCATGATGGCCGGCGGTGCGTCGCTGCTGCTGGGCAGCGGCGTCATCAAACGCCGCCAGCGGCGGTTCGCCACGTATCTCCGCACGGCGGGGCAGAAGCAGGCGGTACCGCTGGACTATCTGGCGCGTGCCGCCGACGTGTCCCGCCGCCGGGTGGAGAAGGACATAAACGCCATGCTGGAAAAGGGTCTCTGGGGCGACGAGGCCTATATCGACATGGGCAGCGGTATGCTGTTCCGCTCGCAGGACGCCGCCTCCGCGTACTTTGACGCGGCGCGGCGCACCAGGGCGGAGCAGGAAAGCCCCGTCCAGACCGCCCCGGAGGGCTACGCCGGTATCCTGCGGCAGATACGGGAGCTGAACGACCGCATCGCGGACGAGGCTCTCAGTGCCAAGCTGGATCGGCTGGAGCAGCTGTCCGGGCGGATCTTCAAGCTGGTGGAGGAGAACGAGGAGAAGCGCGCCGCGGCAAGCACGTTTCTGAACTACTACCTGCCCACCACGCTGAAGCTCATGGAGAACTACGCCAACTTCGAGGAGGCGGGCGTCAGCGGCGAGAATCTGTCCCAAGCCAAGGCGAAGATCGAAAAGACCATGGATTCCATCGTGGCGGGCTTCGAGCACCAGCTGGACGCGCTGTACCGCACCGACGCCATGGACATCGCCAGCGACATTCAGGTAATGGAGACGATGCTGCGCCGGGACACCGCCAGCGTGGCGGACGATTTCGGTCTGGGCGGCGGCAGTGCCGTGCAGCAGGAGGAAAACTGAGCGATATAGGAGACACGGCGGGAGCCGCGTCTCCTTTTTCCGCCTATTTTGGCAAAAGAGAGGTGCCGTTTGTTGACGGCGGCGGCAAAAAGGGGTACAATACTCGGTAACGATACCGACAGGAGGGACGACCGTTTTCGCGGTCTTTACCGCCGCCCGTGTGATACCGTTCTACCGTGTGATTGCGATAAGGAGAGAGTACCATGACGCACTACCCGGCGCACGACGCCTACAAGTATTTCGGCGCACACCCGGCGGAGAAGGGCTATACCTTCCGGGTGTGGGCTCCCCACGCCCGGAGCGTTTCGCTCTCCGGAGATTTTAACGGCTGGCAGGGCGCGGAAATGCTCCGCGACAAGGACGGCGTGTGGTCACTGACGGCGGAGAACGCCGCCGTGTACGACAGCTATAAGTACGTGATCACCGGCGCGGACGGCAGGACCGTCTGGAAGGCTGACCCCTACGCCTTCCACGCTGCCACCCGTCCGGGGACGGACAGCAAGGTATACGACATCGGCGGCTACGCGTGGCGGGATCAGGCGTGGCTGGACAGGCGGCGGGAGCACCCGCCGGTGGACGGCGAGCTGCTGATCTACGAGGTGCATCTTGGCTCGTGGCGGCACCATGAGGACGGCACCAGTCTCAGCTATCTGGAGCTGGCGAAGGAGCTGCCCGCCTACGTGAAGTCCATGGGCTACAACTTCGTGGAGCTGCTGCCGGTGACGGAGTACCCGCTGGACGACAGCTGGGGCTATCAGTGTACCGGCTACTTCGCCCCCACCAGCCGCTACGGCACGCCCCACGACTTCATGGCTCTTGTCGACGCGCTGCACCGGGTAGGCGTGGGCGTTATCCTCGACTGGGTGCCCGCCCACTTCTGCAAGGACAGCCACGGTCTGATCGAGTTCGACGGCACCTGCCTGTACGAGTACAGCGACCCGCTGAAATGGGAGCACGCCGGCTGGGGCACCCGCGTCTTTGACTTCGGCAAGCCGGAGACGAAGGAATTTCTCCTCTCCTCCGCCGTGTACTGGCTGCGGGAGTACCACATCGACGGTCTGCGGGTGGACGCGGTGGCGTCCATGCTGTATCTGGACTATGACCGGCAGGGCGGCGCGTGGCGTCCCAACAAGGACGGCGGCAGGGAGAATCTGGAGGCCATCGAGTTCCTGCGGGAGCTGAACCGCGCCGCCTTCGCGGCGGATCCCACGGTGCTGATGGTGGCGGAGGAGTCCACGGCGTGGCCGCTGGTGACGTACCCGCCGGAGCAGGGCGGTCTGGGCTTCAACCTGAAGTGGAACATGGGCTGGATGAACGACCTGTGCCACTATCTGAAGATGGACCCCTACTTCCGCCAGTTCCACCACCGGGACGTGACGTTCTCCATGGTCTACGCCTTCTCGGAAAACTACGTGCTGCCCCTGTCCCACGACGAGGTGGTGCACATGAAGGGCAGTCTCCGGGGCAAGATGCCCGGCGACGACTGGCGGCAGCTGGCGGGCGTCCGGGGCTTCTACGCCTACATGCTGTGCCACCCCGGAAAAAAGCTGCTGTTCATGGGCAGCGAGCTTCCCCAGTGGCACGAGTGGGATTTCAAGGGACAGCTGGACTGGTATCTGCTGGATGACCCGGCGTGCCGCGCCACCCACGAGTGCATCCGCCAGCTGAACCGGCTCTATAAGCGCAACCGCTGCCTCTGGGAGAACGACCGGGACTGGGACGGCTTCCAGTGGTTGGTGGCGGACGACAGCCACAACAACGTGCTGGTGTTCCTGCGGCGCAGCCGCAGCGGGCGCGAGATCGTCTGCGCGGTGAACTTCGCGCCGATGGCGTGGGAGAACTACCGCTTCGGCGTCCCCGGCGGGGCGCGGTACGAGGTGCTTTTCAACACGGACGACACCTGCTGGGGCGGCAGCGGCTGCGGCGCACCGGCAGGCGACGTGCTCAAGACAGACGCCATCCCCTCCCACGGACAGGAGCAGTCCCTGTCCATGACGGTGCCGCCCCTGGGCGCGGTGCTGCTGCGGCGGGAGGGCAAAACGCCCCACAACAACAGAGCAGGAGGTACGCAAGGATGAAAAAAGAGTGTGTGGCAATGCTGCTGGCAGGCGGGCAGGGAAGCCGCCTGTACGTGCTTACCGGCAGCATGGCAAAGCCCGCCGTCCCCTTCGGCGGCAAATTCCGCATCATCGACTTCCCCCTCTCCAACTGCACCAACTCCGGTATCGACACGGTGGGCGTGCTGACCCAGTACCGCCCGCTGGAGCTGAACGCCTATATCGGCAGCGGCCAGCCGTGGGAGATGGATCGAATGTACGGCGGCGTCCACGTCCTGCCCCCTTACCAGAGCGCGGAGGGCGCGGTGTGGTACAAGGGCACCGCCAACGCCATCTATCAGAACATAGGCTTCGTGGATCTCTACGACCCGGAGTACGTGCTCATCCTCTCCGGCGACCATATCTACAAGATGGACTATTCCCTCATGCTCCGCCGCCACAAGGCGACGGGTGCGGCCTGCACCATCTCCGTCATGGAGGTGCCGTGGGAGGAGGCGAGCCGCTTCGGCATCATGTCCGTGGACGGCGAGGACAACATCACCGAATTTGCCGAGAAGCCCAAGGAGCCGAAGAGCAACCTTGCGTCCATGGGCATTTATGTCTTTACGTGGAAGAAGCTGCGGGAGTATCTGATGGCGGACGAGGCGGATCCCCGCAGCGAGAACGACTTCGGCAAGAACATCATCCCGGAGATGCTCCGCGCCGGGGAGAAGATGGTCGCCTACCGCTTCGAGGGCTACTGGAAGGACGTGGGCACGCTGGACTCCCTGTGGGACGCCAACATGGATATGCTCTCCCCCGGCTCCGGGCTGAACCTGCTGGACAGACGGTGGCGCATCTACGGGCGCACGCCCACCTGCCCGCCCACCTATATCGGGCAGCGGGGCGACGTGGGCAACAGTGCCATCGCCAAGGGCTGCACCGTGCTGGGCGAGGTGAAGAACTCCGTTCTCAGCACCGGCACCCGGGTGGCGGAGGGTGCGTCCGTGTCCTATTCCGTGGTCATGCCCGGCGCCGTCATCGAGGAGGGCGCGGCGGTGTCCTACGCCATTGTGGGCGAGGGCTGCCGCGTGGGGAAGAACGCCGTGGTGGGCGGTGCCCCCGGCAGCGTGGATTTCGACCACTGGGGCATCGCCGTGCTGGGTCCCCATACGGAGGTCGGGGACGGCGAGACCATCGAACCGAAAATGATGCTGGGCGAAAACGGCAAGGAGGTGCGGCCATGAACGGTATGCACGGGATCATCTTCTCCTACGAGAAGGAAAACGGGCTGCGGGAGCTGATCGAAAACCGCGTCCACGGCTCCATCCCCTTCGGCGGTGACTACCGCATTATCGACTTCATCCTCTCCAGCATGGTCAACGCCGGGATCACCGATGTGGGCGTTATCATGCACGGTAAGTGCCAGTCGCTGCTGGATCATCTGGGCAGCGGCAAGAGCTGGGATCTCAGCCGCAACTACGGCGGGCTGACGCTGCTGCCCGCCTTCGCCTATAACGAGCAACGGCACAGCGACGGTCAGTTCCGCGGCAGGGTCGAGGCTCTGTACAGCGTGATGAACTACTTAAAGAGCATCCGGCAGGACTACGTGGTGCTCTCCGACAGCGATACCGTCATCAACGCGCCGCTGGACGACGTGCTGCGCCGGCACATAGACACCGGCGCGGACATCACCGCCGTCTGCACCGCCGCCCCCGGCGACGGGGAGGACACCTACTTCCAGCTGAACGGCGACGGCGCGATCACCGACACCGCCTACGGGCTCCATACGCCGGAGGGCTACCGCTGCCTGAACATCTTCGTCCTGCGGACGGAGTTGCTGGTGCAGCTGGTGACGGAGTGCGTCAGCCGCAACGGGTACAGCCTCCGCCGGAGCATCCTGCAGGAGATGGGCGGCCGGCTGAACCTCCACGGCTACGTCTACGACGGCTACGCCGCCCACATCAACACGCTGCAAAGCTACTATGACCGCAGCATGGAGCTGCTGGACAGCACCGTGCGCGGCGCGCTGTTCTGCCCCGACCGCCCCGTGTACGGCAAGGAGAACGACTCCCCCTCCAGCTATATCGACCCGGAGGGCGGCTGCGTCAATTCTCTGGTGGCGGACGGCTGCGGCATCCAGGGCAGCGTGAAAAACTGCGTGCTTTTCCGGAATGTGCGTATTGAAAAGGGTGCCGTTGTGGAAAACTGTATTCTCTTCAAGGACACGGTGGTAAAGCGCGGCGCGGTGCTGCGCGGCGTGATCACCGACAAGTATGTGACCGTCAGCGAGAACGTGACCCTCATGGGACACGAACGCTATCCCATCGTTGTCACCAAGGGTGCGACGGTGTAACGCGGGAAAGGAGACAGGCATGAGGCTTCTTTATGTAACAGGCGAGGCGTACCCCTTCTGTAAAACCGGCGGTCTGGCGGATGTGGCCGGCAGCCTGCCCCCGGCACTCTCCCGCGATGGCGTGGAGACGGCGGTCATCCTGCCCCTGTACGACAAGATCGGGGAGCAGTGGCGGCAGCAGATGACGTTCCGCCGGTATATCTACGTGGATCTGGGCTGGCGGCACGAGTATTGCGGGCTGTTCTCTCTGGAGTATCGCGGCGTGACGTGGTATTTCGTGGACAACGAGAAATACTTCCGCCGCGGGCGGCTGTACGGCGAGTTCGACGACGGCGAGCGGTTCGCCTTCTTCAGCAAGGCGGTCATCGACCTGCTGCCCAGTCTGGACTGGCTCCCCGACATTCTCCACTGCAACGACTGGCAGACGGCACTGGTGCCCATCTACCTCAAGGACGTCTGCACCCGCTGGGCGGAGGTACGGCGCATCCGCACGGTATTCACCATCCACAACATCGAATATCAGGGACGCTACGGCGAGGACACGGTGGATCAGCTGTTCGGTCTTGACCGCGGCTGGTACAACGACGGCACCCTCCGCATGGACGGCGACGTGAATCTGATGAAGGGTGCCATGCTCATGGCGGACGCCGTCACCACCGTCAGCCCCACCTACGCCGCCCAGCTCCACGACCCGGCATACGCCGAGGGGCTGGAGAGCGTGGTGGACGCCATCGGCTGGAAGCTCCACGGCGTCGTCAACGGCATCGACACGGAGGGCTACGACCCCGCCCGCGACCCGGCACTGCCCAAGCACTACTCCCCCGGCCGCATGGACGGCAAGGCGGCGTGCAAGGCGGCTCTGCAGGCATCTCTCGGTCTGGCGGAGGAGCCGGACACGCCCCTCATCGCCATGGTGACCCGTCTGGTGGGGCACAAGGGTCTTGACCTTGTGCAGCAGGCCATGGACGGCATTATGGCGACGGGCTGTCAGTTCGTGGTGCTGGGCACCGGCGACCCCGGCTACGAGGACTTCTTCCGCTGGAAGGCGGGGCAGTACCCCGGACGCGTGTCGGCGCAGATCCTCTATGCCGAGGATCTCTCCCGGCGCATCTACGCCGCCGCCGACCTGTTCCTCATGCCCTCCCGCAGCGAGCCCTGCGGCTTGAGCCAGATGATCGCCATGCGCTACGGTGCGGTGCCCATCGTCCGCAGCACCGGCGGTCTGGCGGACACGGTGAGATCCTGCCAGGTGGGGCAGGAGGACGGCACCGGCTACCTCTTCGGCGACTACGACGCCGGAGCCATGCTGGACGTGATCGGGCAGGCCACCGGCCTGTACCGCGGCGACCGCAAGGGCTTTGACACCGTCCGCCGCCGCGGTATGACCTCCGATTTCAGCTGGGGGCGCAGTGCCGCGGCATACCGCCACATTTACGAGAACCTTTGACCATAGGAGGAAACACCCTATATGACGTATAACAAGGAAACCTTAAAGGAAGCCATCGTCCAGAAGCTGCGGCTGAACTACGGCTGCACCGAGAAGCAGGCCACGGACGGTGAGATGATGAAGGCCTGCGCCATGGTGCTCCGCGACATCATGGCGGAGCGCGGCGTCCAGACGCGGGAGGAGACGGCGCACGAGGAAAAGCGCAAGGTGCACTACCTGTCGCTGGAGTTTCTCATGGGGCGCAGCCTGATGAAAAACGCCTTCAATCTGGAGCTGCTGGACGATCTGTCCGCCGCCATCGGCGAGCTGGGCTTCAGGGCGGCGGATATTTTCGACATGGAGCCGGACGCCGGTCTGGGCAACGGCGGTCTGGGACGTCTGGCCGCCTGCTATCTGGACAGCATGACCACGCTGGAGATCCCCGCCGCCGGCTATTCCATCTGCTATGAGCTGGGTATCTTCAAGCAGAAGATCGTGGAGGGGCAGCAGGTGGAGCTGCCGGACGACTGGATGCAGCTGGGCGACGCGTGGCTGCTGCCCAAGCTGCAGGAGGCGGAGGAGGTCCACTTCGGCGGCAAGGTCCGCACCCGTTGGGACAACGGGCATCTGATGGTGGTGCACGAGGACTACACCCGCGTGCTGGCGATCCCCTGCGACATGGAGATCGCCGGTTACGACACCGACCACGTGAACACCCTGCGCCTGTGGCAAGCGCGGAGCCCCAAGCCCATCGACATGAAGCTCTTCAGCGAAGGGCAGTACCTCCACGCCGCCGAGGAGCGCGCCATGGCGGACGCCATCAGTCAGGTGCTCTATCCGGAGGACAACCACTACGAGGGCAAGTCCCTGCGCCTGAAGCAGCAGTATTTCTTCGTCTCCGCCACCGTCCAATCCATCACCCGCAAGCACATCCAGCAGTACGGCACGCTGAAAAACTTCCACGAGAAGAACGTCATCCAGATCAACGACACCCACCCCACGCTGGTGATCCCGGAGCTGATGCGTATTCTGGTGGACGACGCCGGTATGGACTGGGACGAGGCGTGGCATATCACCACCCACTGCGTCGCCTACACCAACCATACGGTGCTGTCCGAGGCGTTGGAGGTCTGGCCCCAGCAGCTGTTTGAGACGCTGCTGCCCCGTATCTGGCAGATCCTGCAGGAGATCTCCCGCCGCTGGCAGCAGCACGTGGAGAACTACTTCCACGACCCCGCCAAGACCGCAAAGCTGGCGATCATCTGGGACGGCGGCGTGCGTATGGCGAACCTGTGCATCGCCGGCAGCATGGCGGTCAACGGCGTGTCCGCCCTCCACTCCGAAATTCTGCGTAAGGATCTGTTCAAGGACGCCTGCCAGATGGAGCCGGACAAATTCAAGAACGTCACCAACGGCATCGACCACCGCCGCTGGGTGTCCCAGATCAACCGCGGGCTGGACGAGCTGCTCCGCGACCTCATCGGCGACGGCTACCTGACCCATCCGCAGGAGCTGAAAAAGCTGGAGCAGTTCGCCGGTGACGGTTCCGTGCTGAAGCGGCTGGAGGAGATCAAGCACCAGAATAAGCTGTCCTTCGCCGCCTACGCCAAGAAGCATCAGGGCGTGGTGCTGAACACCGACGCCATCTTCGACGTGCAGGTGAAGCGTCTCCACGAGTACAAGCGGCAGCTGCTGAACGCCCTGCAGATCATCTACCTGTACCAGCGTTTGCAGGATGACCCCGCGCTGGACATCCCGCCCCAGACGTTCCTGTTCGGTGCCAAGGCGGCACCCGGCTACGCCGTGGCGAAGCGCATTATCCATCTCATCAACTCCCTCGCCGACCAGATCAACAGCGACCCCCTGTGCAGGGATCGCTTGCAGGTGGTGTTCCTGGAGAACTACCGCGTCTCTCTGGCGGAGGTGCTGATGCCCGCCAGCGAGGTCAGCCAGCAGATCTCCACCGCCGGCAAGGAGGCCAGCGGCACCGGCAACATGAAGTTTATGATGAACGGCGCGCTGACCGTGGGCACGCTGGACGGTGCCAACGTGGAGATGCACCAGCTGCTGGGCGACGACAATATGTTCCTCTTCGGGCTGCACGCCGACGAGGTGGAGCACCTGCGCCACACCTATGATCCCAACCTGCTCTACCAGCGGGACCCGGTGCTGCGCCGCGTGCTGGATCAGCTGAAAACCGGCTTCCGGGACGGCGTCACCTACGAGGATCTGTTCCAGCGTCTCGTCACCGGCGTGGATGGGCAGGCGGATCAGTATATGGTGCTGGCGGACTTCGCCGCCTACTGCGAGGCGGAGTGCCGTATGCGCCATGCCTACGGCGACCGGACGAGGTGGAACCGCATGAGCCTGACCAACATCGCCCGCAGCGGCGTGTTCGCCGCCGACCGCGCCATCGCCCAATACGCGGACACCATTTGGCACGTGCCGTACAAGCAGTAAAAAAGCTCCCTGCCCCAGCCGGAGAGGCGGCGTTTTCCCTGCCTCTGCGGGAAAAAACCGGTTGACAAATTGCGACAGGAAGTGTAAAATGATAATCGCGCCGAAGTGGTGTCACCCCCCTCCCCTTCGGTTGCCCCCCCTGTCGGGTATTCCCCCCTTTTACCCGACAACCGGTACGCGGAGCGCGTTGCGCTCCGCGTGCTTCTTTTTCCGCAGAAAAAGCGTAAAAAAGGACCTCGGAACTGTGTTCCGAGGTCCTTTTTTACGCTTTTTTACTCGTCCAGATTCTCGATCAGCTCCGCCAGCGCGTCAACGGCTTCCTTCTCATCGCTGCCGTCGGCGATCAGCGTCACGGTGGTGTCCTTCATAATGCCAAGGCTGAGAACACCCAAAAGGCTCTTGGCGTTGACACGGCGTTCCTCCTTCTCCACCCAGATGCCGCTCTTGAACTCGTTCGCCTTCTGGATAAAGTAGGTCGCAGGACGGGCGTGCAGTCCGACCTCGTTCTTAACAGTGATCTCCCGTGTATACATGAAACAGCACTCCTTACGCACATTTTCAAAATATCGCGCCAGAGGGTGCAGCGCGCAGAATCTAACCCTCACCATTTCCTATTATACCAATTTGATGGAAGATTGCAATGGGCATTGATACGAAAATACTGCGTTTTGCCCTATAATTCGTACCGCACTTTGTGAAAATTGCCTGACTTGCCCCTCATTTCAGCTCCACCACGGTGACGCCTGCCTCGCCCTCGCCGTACCGTCCCAGCCGGAAGGACTTCACCTGCCGGTTCTTTTTGAGCATCTGGTGGACGGCGGCGCGCAGGGCACCGGTGCCCTTGCCGTGGATGATGGTGACGCTGCCCAGCTTGGCGCGGGAGGCGGCGTCCAGATAGTTCTCCACCACGCTCTCCGCCTCCAGCGTCTCCAGCCCCCGGATGTCCAGCTCGGCGGAGGCTCTCGCGCCGGTGTTCAGCGTCACGGTGCCGGAGCTCCGCTGCCGCGCGGCGTCGGACTGCTTTTTCTTCTTCTCCACCTCCTCCGCCGTCTCCAGCAGACGCACCTGCGCGGCCTTGACGGTCATTTTCATCTTCCCCGCCTGCAAGAGCAGCGTGCCGTCCCCGTTGACCGCCAGCACCGTGGCTCCCGTCCTTACACCGGACAGCTCCACCGTGTCCCCCACGGCGATGGGTCTTGTGGGCGCGGGGATCGGCTCGGCACTGCCGTCCCGGCGGTGCAGCTCGCTCTCCGCTTCGTTGAGCCGCCGGCGAATGTCCGCCTTTCTGTCGTTGACGCTCTGGTAATCCGCCCGCTGCTGCCGTCGCAGCTGCTCCAGCTCGGCAAACACCTCGTCCGCCTGCCGCTGCGCCTGCTGCACGATGCGCCGCGCCTCCGTCTCGCCCTTGGCGCGGGCGTTGTCCTTCGCCTTCTCCATCTGCTCCCGGAACGTCCGCGCCTTCCGCGCGTCCTCCTCCCGCTGCCGCCACAGGCGATCCGCCTCGCCCTGCGCCTTTTCCAGACGCTGGCGTTTCTCCTCCAGCTGGGTCAGCACGTCCTCGAACCGGACGGATTCACTGTCCATCTGCGCCTTGGCGTTCTCGATGACGCTCTCCTCCAGCCCCAGCCGCCGGGAGATGGCGAAGGCATTGGACTTGCCGGGTATGCCGATGAGCAGCCGGTAGGTGGGGCGCAGCGTCTGCACATCGAACTCGCAGCTGGCGTTCTCCACCCCCGCCGTGGTCATGGCGAAGGTCTTCAGCTCCGCGTAGTGGGTGGTGGCGGCGGTCAGCGCGCCCTTGGCGCGCACGTCCTGGATAATGGCGATGGCGAGTGCCGCGCCCTCCACAGGGTCGGTGCCCGCCCCCAGCTCGTCGAACAGGATCAGGCTCCTGTCGTCCGCCTGCTGCAATATCTCCACAGTGTTCGCCATGTGCGCCGAGAACGTGGACAGGCTCTGCTCGATGCTCTGCTCGTCGCCCACGTCCGCCAGTATCCGCGTGAACACCTGCACCGCGCTCTGATCCCCCGCCGGGATATGCAGACCGCATTGCGCCATAAGACTCAGCAGGCCCAGCGTTTTCAGCGTCACGGTCTTGCCGCCGGTGTTGGGGCCCGTGATCACCAGCGTGTCATACGCCCCGCCCAGCGACACCGTCACCGGCACCGCCTTCGCCGGGTCGAGGAGCGGGTGCCGCGCCCGCTTCAGGTCGATGCCGCCCCGCTTCCGCACCAGCGGACGCCCCGCGTCCATGGCGTAGCTCAGCTGCGCCCGGGCGAAGATGGTGTCCAGCTGCACCAGCAGGTCGTAGTCATAGAGGATGTTCTCCCGCTGGGCGGCGCACTCCCCGGACAGGATCCGCAGCACCCGGTCGATCTCCTTGTCCTCCTTGGCTTGCAGCTCCTTCAGCTCGTTGTTGGCCTGCACCACGCCCATAGGCTCCACAAACAGCGTGGCACCGGAGGAGGATACGTCGTGGACAAGTCCCGGCAGGCTGCCCTTGCACTCCGCCTTCACGGGCACCACGAACCGCCCGTCCCGCTGGGTGATGAGGGCTTCCTGTAACACCTTGGCGTAGGAGGGGGAGGAGATGATCCGCTGCAGGATCTGCCGCCCCTTGCTGGCGGCGGCGCGCATGGAACGCCGGATGTCCGCCAGCTCCGGGCTGGCGGTGTCGGCGATGGTCTCCTCGTCCAAAATGGCACTGCGTATTTTGTCCTCCAGATAGCGGTTCACGTGGAGGGCGGAGAACAGCCGGTCAATGGCAGTCGCCTCCCCCTGCCGCTCCGCGTCGTAGTCGCTGACCCGCCGTGCGGCGGTCAGCACCCCGGCGATGTCCAGCAGCTCCCGCGTGTTCAGCACGCCGCCGTGGTCGGCTCTGTCCAGCGGGCGGGACACGTCCTTTACCCCCGCGAAGGAGGGGCTTCCGTGCAGTCCCACGCGCACCTTGGCAGCGTCCGTCTCGTCCAGCAGGTGCTCCACCGCCGCCGCCTCCGTGGACGGGCGCAGGCGCAGGCACCGCGCCTTTGCCTCGTCGCTGACGGCGTGGCGGGCGAGCAGCTCCAGCACTGCGGGCAGCTCCAGCGTGCGGATGGATTTTTCAAATAGATCGCTCATAAGTATGTCCTCATGTCATCCCAACAGGGATTTGTAATAGTCCAGTGTCCGGAAGCTGCGCTCCAGCTGCGTGGTGATAAACGCCTCTCCCGCGTGGTCGAGGGCGGCCAACGCCCCCTCCTCCAGCGTAAAGCTGTACAGCCGCTTGCTGTCCGCCGTGAGCACGTGGCGCAGGGCGGCAAGCCCGCCCGCCGTCAGGGGCAGGCGCAGCGGCGCGTCATGGCTCTTGCAGCCGCCGCAGGTCACAAGCCCTCCCAGCACGTCCAGCATGGGGGCGTCCACGTCCTCCCGCCCGCAGAGGGCGCAGCCCTCCGCCAGCGGCTCGAACCCCGCCAACGCCATCAGCCGGAACTGAAACGCCGCCTTGACAATGCGCGGCGGCTTGTCCGTGTAGCACAGGGCGTACAGCGCGTTCAGCAGCAGCGACAGCATCTCCGGGGCGGGCGTTTCCTCGGCGCAGACCGCCTCCGTCAGCTCGCAGAACCACGACGCCAGCGACAGCAGCACGATGTCCCGCCCCAGCGCGTCGAACAGCTCCAGCGGCGACGCCTCGTCCAGCATATACCAGCTGCCCCGCTTATAGAGTGTCAGCTCGGAATAGGCGGGCAGCTGGCAGGACGCCGCCAGACGGCTGTTCTTCCGCCGGGCACCGCGGGCGATCAGCGGTATCTTGCCCCTGTCCGCCGTGAGCACCGTCAATATCCGATCCGTCTCCTTTGTGTCGGTCACGCGCAGCACCACGCCGCACGTCACGGTTTTTCCTGTTTGCATACAGCCTCCTGCGTACTGCGATAGAGCAGATACGCCTCCGGTGCGCCGGTTTCCAGAAAAATTTCCCAGTAGTCCACGCGCTCACCTCCGTGGTCATAGCATGGCAGGCGGACACGGTTTTATGGCTGGAAATTTGTTGCTTCGCGCCGCCTCCCTGCGGGAGCTTCTGCGGCGATTTTGTTTCTTATTCTTCGTTATAGCCTTGGCTCCGAATGAAATTCGGATTATCTCGCCAGTTTTCCTTGACCTTCACCCACGTCTGGAGAAAGACCTTCGTGCCCATGAATTTCTCAATGTCTCTCCGGGCGGCGGAGCTGATGCGCTTGAGCATCTCGCCGCCCTTGCCGATGATGATGCCCTTGTGGCTGGCCTTTTCACAGTAGATGGTCACGTCCAGATCGATAATGCCGCTGTCCTCCCGCTCGGAGAACTTCGTCACCTCCACCGCCGTGCCGTGGGGGATCTCCTTGTCGAGACACCGCAGCATCTTCTCCCGGACGATCTCGGCGCAGACCTGACTGTCCGCCTGATCGGTGGTCATGCCGTCGGGGAACAGCTGCGGCCCCTCCTGGGCGTATTTTTCCAGCTGGTGCAGCAGGTCGTCCAGCCCGTCTCCCGTCCGGGCGGAGATGGGGATAATGGCGTCGAAGCCGTCATACGCCTCGCTGTACGCCGCGATGACCTCCAGCAGTGCGTCCTTCCGCTCCACGGTGTCGATCTTGTTGATGCACAGCACACAGGGCAGGTGCTCCTCCTGAATACGCTTCAGCAGCACCCGCTCCGGCTCGCCCACGTGGGCGATGGGCTCCACCAGCAGCAGGGCGCACTCCACGCTGCTCAGGCTCTCCCGCACCACCTTGACCATGTAATCCCCCAGCCGGGAGCGGGGCTTGTGGAGACCCGGCGTGTCCAGCAGGACGAATTGGGTGCCGCCCCGTTCAAACACGCCGTAAATGCGGTTCCGGGTGGTCTGGGGCTTGTCCGACACAATGGCGATCTTTTCGCCCACCAGTGCGTTGGTCAGACTGGATTTCCCCACATTGGGTCGTCCGCAAACGGTGATCATGGCAGTTTTGGTGATGTTCATAGGTGATCCTCAACTTTCTTTCATTTGAGCTTTTGTGTTATATGCTTTCTCCGCCTCCCCCAGCGGGGAGACATTCTATCTCTCCAGCCCCAGCGCGGTCATAATGTCCTCCTCCCGCGCCCGCATCCGGGCTTTCTGCGCCCCCTCGTCCATGTGGTCGTACCCCAGCAGATGCAGCACGGAGTGCACCGCCAGATACGCCAGCTCCCGCCGGTTGCTGTGACCGTACTCCTTCGCCTGCGCCTTCACCCGCTCCATGGAGATGACCATGTCGCCCAGCGGCACATACCCCGTGCCGGGGTCGCTGTCCTCCGCGCCGGGCAGCTGGCCGGGCGTCAGCTCGAACTCCGGGAAGCTCAGCACGTCGGTGGGCCGATCCACCCCGCGCATATCCAGATTGATGGCGTGTATGCCCGCGTCGCCTGTCACCAGCACGTCCACCTCGCAGGGGAAGTCCACCCCCTCCGCCGCCAGCGCAGCGCGGATGACCCTGCGGAGAAAGCTCCGTGTGCCCTCGCTGACGCCGGGAACGTCGGCGGTGACGGGGATATAGTGTCGTTTCATTTCTTTTTCTCCTCGTACTTGGCGTAAGCCTCAATAATGCGCTGCACCATCACGTGGCGCACCACATCCTCCTTCGTCAGCTTGCAGACGGACACGCCCTCCACGTCCCGCAGCACCTTCATGGCGTCCTTCAGCCCGCTGACCTTGTCGCTGGGCAGGTCGATCTGGGTCACGTCGCCGGTGATGACCACCTTGGAGCCGAAGCCCATGCGGGTGAGGAACATCTTCATCTGCTCCCGGCTGGTGTTCTGCGCCTCGTCCAGAATGATAAAGCTGTCGTCCAGCGTCCGTCCGCGCATATACGCCAGCGGAGCCACCTCGATGTTGCCCCGCTCCAGATACTTCTGGTACGTCTCCGCCCCCAGCATATCAAACAGCGCGTCGTACAGCGGCCGCAGATAGGGGTCCACCTTGCTTTGCAGGTCTCCGGGCAGGAAGCCCAGCCGCTCCCCCGCCTCCACGGCGGGACGGGTCAGGATAATGCGGTTCACCTGCTTGTCCCGGAAGGCGGCCACCGCCGCCGCCACCGCCAGATACGTCTTGCCCGTGCCGGCAGGCCCCACGCCGATGGTGACGGTCTGCTTCATAATGGCGTTGACGTATTCCTTCTGCCCGATGGTCTTGGGCTTCACGGGACGCCCCTTGCTGGTGATGCAGATGACGTCCTGGGTCAGCTCGCTGATGCGCTCCGCCTGTCCCGACCGGACAAGCCCGATGACGTAGCGCACGTGCTGGTCGGTGATGGTCTCGCCCTTGCCCGACAGCGTCAGCAGTGCCTGCACCGCTTTCACCGCCAGCATCACGTTCTCCGGCTCGCCGGAGACGACGATCTCGCCGCCCCGGTTCACCGCCTGCACCTGAAATTCCGCCTCCAGCAGACGGATGTTCTCGTCGAAGGAGCCGAACAGATTCACGGCCTCCTCCATGCGTTCGATACCGATGCGTTGTTCCATAGTCCGGGTTTACCTCCCTGTATCGCTTGTAATGATCCTCAACGGCGCGTCTGCGCCGATCTGTTCCTCGCACTCGGCGCGGAGCGTCACCAGCAGGTACGCGCCCTGCCGCCGCCCCAGCGTCTCCCTTCGCAGGATACGCCCGTCCTCGCCGATGGTCTGCTCCAGCTGCGCCAGCAGCTGTCTCTCCCCCTCGGCGCGTGCCTCCGCCTCCGGCCTCTCCCCGGCATACGCGGTGTGCCGCACCGTCCGCTCCACCGCCAGCGTCACCGGCGTCTGTACGCCGAAGGGCAGGCGCAGTCTGCGGTATTCTGTTATTTTATCACAGTTCCCCTCCAATACGCTACCCCCTCCGCATAATTTTATCCTCTGCCGCCCCATATCCAGCCACAGCCGCGTGCAGCTGTCCGCCTCCTCCGTCTTTACCTCCGTCCGCAGAGGTATGGGCACCGTCCACTCGTACCACGTCCGCGCCCAGACCCGTCCCGTGGCGCGGAGGCACCGATACCCTCTTGGAGAGTCCGCCACGCCGGACAGCAGCACCTGTCCCGCCTGCACCACCTCTCCCACCGCCGTGCAGGTAACGCCGTCCAACGCCTCGATCCGCGTGATCAGCCCGTCTTTTTCGGCGATCACGTTCTGCACGTCGCTGTCCCGGTAGAGATGGGGCGGGCGCGTCCGCTCCACCACCTGCACGTGGGCGGTGCAGCCCCGGACGTTCACCGCCAGATACACCACGTCCGGCAGCAGGGGCAACGCCCTGTTCCGCAGATCGTCCTGATCCAGCCCGATCCCCCGGCTGCCGACGCCCACGCCGCACCTCTCCAATGCCTGCAAGATCTCCTCCGTGGGCACGGTGTCGTTGCCCGTCACCTGAAACTCCCAGATAAACGCGCTGCCTACCGCCAGCAGCAGGGGCAGCACCAGCCCCGCCGCCAGCAGCACGTACCGCCGGTGTCCCCGCCGCCACAGCTCCGGGGCACCGGACTTCCGCACCACCGTCACCTCCGCGCCGATGTCCGCCGTCACCTCCCGCAGCCGCCGGACGCCGGACAGCGTGGTGGTCACGCGGAAGGCTGCCGCCGTCTCCCACGTCAGATCCCAGAAGGGCACGCCGTGGGCGGCGCACAGATTCACCACGCGCTCCGGCGTTTCGCAGGTGATGCGTACCACCGCCTGCCCCCGGAGATAGTTCAATGCCTTCCGGTACATAGCCGCCCTCCCTCTCTACTCCACCAGCTCAATGGCGCGTATCCTCCCGGTGATCCGCAGCTCCTGCTCCGTCATCACCAGCAGCTGCAGCTCCGCGCCGTGGACGCGCACCACCACGTCGCCGCCGTTGACATCCACCTCCTCGGTGGTATACGCCAGCACACCCCTGTGCCGGTCCATATACAGCTCCCGGCTGCCCAGCAGCTCGATCCGCGCCACGCCGGAGGCGATGTTCACCGGCAGCTCCAGCCTCTCCAGCGCGTCCTGCCCCACTTGTGACAGCTTCTTTTTCAGCCCCGCCACGGCGGACACCCCCCTTGCCAGCAATACAAAACCGTATGCGCCATGCGGGGAAAACTTGCCTGTCCCCGGCGCGGTCATTTCCCGCCGCTTCGTCTCATAGTCTATGGCGGGTGATGGCGGATGAAGAGCAGAGCATTTCTCCCGGCGGCGGGCGCGGCGGCAGCGGCGGTACTGCTGCTGACACAGGCGGAGACGGCGGCGCAGACGGTGCGGGAGGGCATCTCCCTGTGCCTTACCTCGGTGGTGCCGTCCCTGTTCCCCTTTTTCGCCCTCTCGTCGCTGCTGACGGATCGCGCTGCGGCGCAGGCGGCAGAGCGCGTGCTGGGCGGCGTTTTCCGCCGCCTGTTCCGCTGCGGCGGGGCGGGCAGTGCCGCGTTCCTGCTGGGCTGCGTAGGCGGCTACCCCGTGGGGGCGCGGACGGCTGCCTCGCTGGTGCATCAGGGCAGCCTGTCCCCTGACGAGGGGGAGCGGCTCCTGACGTTCTGCAATAATGCCGGGCCTGCCTTCACCGTGGGCGTGGCGGGTCTTGCGGTGTTCCACAGCCCCGCCGTAGGGGCGTACCTGTACCTGCTCCACATTACGTCCGCTCTGCTGACGGGGCTGCTGCTGTGTCCCGCCGGTGCCGGTGCCGTCACCCGCCGCCCGCCGCCGTCTCCCGCCCCGCCGGAAAAGCCCTTTCCCCTGCGGTTTTTGCAGGCGGTGGAGGACGCCGCCTCCGCCATGGGGCGGGTGTGCGCCTTCGTGGTGTTCTTTCTGGTGCTCCTCCGTCTTTTGGAGCGCTACACCGGCGCGTGGGGCGCGGCGGCAGGCGTGGTGGAGCTGACCAACGGCATCCTGCGCCTGACGCCCGACCGCCGCGGCTTTGTGCTGGCGTCGTCGCTGCTGGGCTGGGGCGGTCTCAGCGTCCACTGCCAGACGGCGGCGGTGACGGCGGGCAGCGGTATGCGTCTGGGGCGGTACCTCGCCGCCAAGGCGGTGCAGAGCGTCCTCTCCGCACTGCTCGCCCTCCTTGCCGCCCCTCTCGTCCTGTGACACCCCGGCGGTGCCTCCTGCGTAGAATGAGACCGGAGAGAATTCTCCCATCATTCCTGACAGGAGGTCACATAGGATATGAGCATAGAGCTCCGTCATGCCGCCGCCTGCTACCAGGCCGCCGACGGCGAGGTAGAGGCGGTGCGGGACGTGTCCTTCTCTGTGGAGGAGGGCACCTTCGTCAGTCTGGTCGGCCCCTCCGGCTGTGGGAAATCCACGCTGCTCAGTGCTATTGCCGGACTGGAAACTCTCAGCGGCGGCGAAATACGCGTGGGCGGTCAGCCGGTACAGGGCACGTCGCCGCGCATTGGCTTCATGCCCCAGCGGGATCAGCTCTTTGAGTGGCGGAATATATGGGACAACGTGACGCTGGGTCTGCGTATCCGCGGCGAGCGCGACCCTGCGTCGTATGACCATGTGCGGGAGCTGCTGGAGCGGTACGCCCTGTCCTCCTTCGCCAAAAAGAAGCCCTGTCAGCTCTCCGGCGGTATGCGCCAACGCTGCGCCCTGATCCGCACGCTTGCCACCGGCGCGGACATTCTGCTGCTGGATGAGCCGTTCTCCGCGCTGGATTACCAAACGCGCCTGTCGGTGTCGTCGGACATCTGGCGCATCCTGCGCCGGGAGCATAAAACCGCGCTGCTGGTGACCCACGACATCGCCGAGGCGGTGAGTATGTCCGACCGGGTGGTGGTGCTGTCCCGCCGCCCCGCCGTGGTGAAGGTGCAGCTGGACATGGGCGCGCTGCGGGACATGGAGCCGCTGTCGCGGCGGGACACGCCGGAATTTCACCGGTACTTCAACGCTATATGGAAGGAGCTGGATGTCCATGGCTGACCCGGTCTTGTCGCCCCGCCGCGCGGCGTATCTGCGCTCGGTGCGCCGGGAAAACCGCCGTGTGCGGCTCTGGCAGGTGTCGTTGGTAACGCTCCTGTTCGCCCTGTGGGAGCTTAGCTGCCGCGTGGGACTGTCCGACGGCTTTCTCGTCAGCAGTCCCAGCCGCATGGCGGCCACCGTCTGGTCGCTCTGCCGCAGCGGGGAGCTTTGGCACCACGCGGCGGTGTCCATCGGCGAAACGGTGCTGGGCTTCACCGCCGGCACGGTGCTGGGCACGGCGGCAGCGGTGGGGATGTGGTGGTCGAAAACCGCCGCCCGCATCCTCGACCCCTACCTCGTGGTGCTGAACGCCCTGCCCAAAACCGCCCTCGGCCCCATCTTCATCGTGTGGATGGGCGCGGGCATGGGTGCCATCGTCACCATGACGCTGGCGATCTCCCTCATCGTCACCATCCTGAGTATGTACACCGGCTTCCGCACCACCGAATCGGAGAAGATCCGCCTCATGCGGACGCTGGGTGCCGACAAAAAGCAGATCCTCTGGCTGCTGGTGTTCCCCGCCAACTGCCCCACGCTGTTCTCCACTCTGAAGGTGAACGTGGGTCTTTCGTGGGTGGGCGTCATCATGGGCGAGTTTCTTGTCTCCCGCGCCGGGCTGGGGTATCTCATCGTCTACGGCTCGCAGGTGTTCAACATGGATCTGGTCATGGCAAGTGTGCTGGTGCTGGGTCTGGCGGCGGTGGGAATGTACCTGCTGGTGCTGCGGGCGGAAAAATTCTTGAATCATTTATGGGGGGTACGCGCATGAATAAGCTGTTCCACTTGCACATCAAGAGAGACTTCAACGTAAGGACAACTGGACGTCTGCTGTGTGTCTGTCTGTCCCTGCTGCTGTCCTTCAGCCTTCTGACCGGCTGCGGCGCGGTGAAAAACGGCGGGGAAGCCGACGGGGACACGCCCGTCCAGCCCGTCACCGTGCGTCTCAGCGAGGTGACTCATTCGGTGTTTTACGCGCCGCAGTACGTGGCGATCAGCCAAGGCTTTTTCGCCCAGGAAGGGCTTGAGATCGAGCTTTCCAACGGCGGCGGCGCGGATAAGGTCATGACCGCCGTGGTCTCCGGCGGCGCGGACATCGGGCTTGCCGGGCCGGAGAGCTGCATCTACGTCCACGGGCAGGGGAAGGACGATCTCCCGGTGATCTTCGCCCAGCTGACGAAGCGGGACGGCTCCTTCCTCATGGGGCGCACCGACGCAGCCTTCGACTGGAACGACCTCCGAGGCAAGACCATCATCGGCGGGCGCAAGGGCGGCGTGCCGGAAATGACGCTGGAATACGTGCTGAAGCAGCACGGCATCGTGCCGCAGGAGGACGCGGTGGTGGACACCTCCGTGCAGTTCAACATGATGGCGGGGGCTTTCACCGGCGGACAGGGGGACTACGTGACGCTGTTCGAGCCCACCGCCACGGAGGTGGAGCGCGCCGGACACGGGTATATCCTCTGTTCCATCGGCGAGGAATCCGGCGAGATCCCCTACACCGCCTACTTCGCCAGCCAGAGCTATATGGCAGCGCACCCGGAGGTGATCCAGGGCTTCACCAACGCCATCGCCCGGGCGCAGCAGTGGATCGTGGAGCACAGCGACCGGGAGGTGGCGGAGGCGATCCTCGACCAGTTCCCTGACACCGACCTTGACACGCTGGTGGCTGTCACGGCGCGTCACCGGGAGATCGACGCTTGGAACGCCGCGCCCATGATGGCGCGCTCCGCGCTGGAGCGGCTGGAGACGGTAATGACCGAGGCGGGGGAGCTGGAGAAGTCCCAGTGGGTGGACTTCGACGCGCTGGTGGACAACAGCTTCGCGGAGAAGGCGATGGACGCCGTGAAATAGGCAAAAAAAGAAAGCCCGTTGGGGCTTTCTTTTTTTGCCTGCTTCAGCTGAGGGCGGAGATGACCTCGTGGTACTTGTCGATGTCGGAGGCACCGTTCCATGTCATAAAGCCGCCGGTGCAGCCGGCGTCCCGCAGGGCGCGCACCTCGTCACCCAGCTCCGCCGCGCCGTAGTGGTTGTACGGCTCACGGATGGCGTTGTAGCACTGGATCCACGTGCGGACGGCGGCGGGAGACAGCGTCTCGCTCTGCCGCGCCATGGCACTCTCGCCGAAGTTGTGGACGGTGGTATAGGGGTGCTCCCACGGCTTGTAATCGCCCTGTGCGCTGTAATGGTCGGGGTAGGGCATACCGGAGATGGCGTCCACCACGGAGCTGATGGCGGGCCAATACTGCCCGCAGGCGGTGACGTAGGCATTGGCGCACTCGCCGAACACGTCGCCGGAGACGTAGTACCCCGCCTCGTGGAGCCGCGCCGCGGCGTAGATGAGGAACCGCTGGACAGCCTGCGCCTTGCTCTCGCCGTAGGTGTTCTTATAGTCGATGGTGCCCGCCTGCTCATACTTATACGCGCCGTCGGGGAAGCGTATGTAGTCAAACTGGATCTCGTTGAAGCCCAGCGCGGCGGCCTCCAGTGCCAGCTCCGTCTTGTACTGCCAGACGGTGCGGTTATAGCCGCTGGGCCAGTACATGGAGCTGATCTTCAGGGGTGTGCCGCTCCTATCGGAGATAACGTACTCCGGGTGGTCTTCCGCCAGATGGGCGTCGTTGAACACGGTAATGCGCCCGATGACGTAGTACCCCGCGTCACGCAGCTTCTGCACGTTGGCTTGGAAGCCCTCCATGGTGTCCTGCGCGGCGGCGTAGGCGGAGGGGCTGTACTGCTGCATCACCGGGGAGGCATAGGACACGGCGGTGCCGTCCACAATGTCCACCACAAAGGCGTTGATGCCGGTGCCCGCCGCCACGCGGAGGTAGCTGTCCGCGTACTGGATAGCACTGCCGTTCAGATACAGTGCCCGCACCTCGTCGGGCATATCGTTGCCGGGGATGGCACCCTTTTCCGTGGGGTAGTAGTCCAGCCCCGCGGCGTCGCCGCCGCCCCACGCGTCGCCGCGTCTGACGTGGAGCTGGTAGAGCGCGTCGTCGTACTGCGCCTTCGCCTCGTCCTCCGTCATGCGGACGTTATCGCCGTCGATGTAGCCCTCGCCCCGGTCACAGGCGACCCTCCAGCGGAGGACTTCGCCGCCGGACAGGCCGTCGAAGCCGGTGACGGTGAGAGCCATGCCCTTCTCCACGGCGCAGCCGGGGACGGCACCCGTCTCGTCCGTAAGGCTCATGCCCCGGAGGGCGTAAACGGTCTTGTTGAGCACCGCGCCGGCGTAGTCCTCGGTCAGCGAGGCGCGCTCCATGTAGAGATAGCCGGGCTTGCCGTCCTCCGTGCCGTTGTCGATACGCACCAGCTCCCCGTCTCCCTCCCAATCGGATTTGACGGCGCGCACGCCTGCGCCGCGCAGTATGCTGCCCAGCGGCGTCCGCTCCTCGTCCCGGTAGGAGACGGCGTCCGCCGTCTCGGACGCCACGTACAGCTCCACCGTCTCCGGCACGGAGGGGTGCAGCTGCCGGTAGAGAATATAGCCCAGCGCGCACAGTGCCAGCAGGCACAGTACGATGATAACCACCGCCGCGCCGGTAGTGCGTTTTTTCGTTGCAGTCGTTGACATAAATTCAGTTCTCCTTGCTTATTTTTGTCAGCCTGCGGTCATTATACGACAGTTCCGGCAAGAAATCCACCCAAATGTTGTGGTATCGGCGACAAAATTTTCATATTTTTTGTGTTTTTCCCGTTTTTTTGGTAGACAACGGCGCATACGGATGGTATACTATCCGTGAATATTGTTATGTAAATCGGTGGAGTGGCTTTTCCACCGCCGAGGTTCCCATACAACTTAGAGATAAGGCAGGGTGTTTGACATGAAAAGGACGAAACGAGGGCTGGCACTGATCCTGGCGGCAGTAATGCTGGTGAGCTGCGTCACCACAATACTGATCGCCGCCAACAAAGAATGGCCAAACGCAGGGCTGGGCGCGCTGAGCCAATACTACGAGACAGGCAACAGTGCCGACCCCGGCTACATATCCACCGTGACGGGCGACAGCGGCGGCACCTCCTACGGCATCTATATGTTCGTGGAGAAAACCGTGGAGAGCTTCATGGCTTGGCTGCGGCAGCAGCCCAGCGACAGCAAATACCGTAACTTCGGCGAAACGCTGTATGAAGCCTATGCCTACAACACCAAGCACGAATATTACCCCGGCTTTGGCAGCAACTTCAAGAATACGTGGCAGGATATTGCGCGGCACAACAGCAAAGAGTTTGCCGAGGCTCAGACGAAGTTCTGGGAGGAAAACTGCTACAATACGCTGGTACGCAATGTGGAGTCTCTGTTCCCCGGCTTTGACATCAACAGCTACTCCATCGCGCTGAAGAACGTGTTCTGGAGCCGCAGCGTCCACCACGGCGTAGGCGTGACCTTCGGTGCCAACAGCACCGATGGCAAGAGCGGTGCCACCGGCGTTATCTACCGGGCGTTCAACCGGCTGGGCGGCTTCAAAATGCAGAGCGAGACGGAGCTGATCCAAGCCATCTACGCCGAGTGCAGCAAGCTGGAGACGCAGTACAAGGATATGCAGAACCTGACCGCCTCCAAGTACGGCATCAAGGATCGCTCCATGGCATATTTCAACGCCAACTCCGGCGGTGTGCAGACCGCCGTGTACAGCCGTCTGCACGTGAACGAGCCGGCGGACGCGCTGGTGATGCGGTACAGCTATACCTCGTCTCCCATTGCCGAGGGCAAATACAGGCTGCTGGACAACGGCAGCAATCAGGCATTGGCTCTCAGTGTGGACGGCAACGGCTCCGCAGCGGTGGAAGCCGCCAGCGGCACCGTACTGACGCTGACGTACTTTCCCACCGGGCGGTACACCCTGACCACTGCGGACGGCTCCCGTCTTACCGACAACGGCGGCAAGGTGCTGCTATCCCCCGCCGCTGCCAGTGACAGCCAGTTCTGGGTGGTGGAAAATGGCACACTGAAAAACTGCGGCAGCGGTAAGTTCCTGTCCGTGGACAACGCCAGCAACAGCACCTACACCGTGGCGGCGGACGTATCCACCGTGAGCAAGTGGCATTTGAGCCCCGTTTCCGGTGCGGGCGGCTGGACTGTCACCGGGCTGTTCTACCCCGGCTGCAGCGACAATGACGGCATCGGCAACTCCATCAGCCACAGTCTGACGGAGGGCAACTCCTCCTTCCCCCTGCGGGGCATTGTCTCCTATCCCACCGGCGTAAGGAGCGTGGTGGTAACGGTCAGCGGCAGCGGCGGCTTCTCCTGCTCCGCCTCCTGCAATGACAACTGGTTCGACCTGTGGGAGCTGGATAAATCCGCAAAGTTCAGCCAGCTGCAGCAGGGCGACCACACACTGACCATCACCGCCACCAATGCCTCCGGCGAGACGGTAACGCTCGTCTCCGCCCCCTTGAAGGTAGGTGCACGGGATACCAGCATCTCCACCGGCGGCAGCAACGAAAGATACACTGTCACCTTCGTCAACGGAGCGGCTGTGACCACCAAGGAATACAGTCTGGGCGAGACCTACGGCGCGCTGCCCACAGTCACTACACCGGGCTTCCAGGGCTGGTTCCTCGCCAACGGCACGGAGATCACCTCCAACTCCATTGTGGCAGCGGAAAACCACAAGGTAACGGCGCAGTTCGGTGCGCTGCACAAGGTCACGTTCGTGTCTGAGGGCAGAACGGTACACAGCGGCCAGCTGGCAGAGGGCAGCCTCATCACCGCTCCCTCCGCGCCGGTGAAGCTCTCCGATAAGGATTACGTATACAGCTTCAGCTACTGGCAGGATCAAAGCGGTAACCGCTTCACGGCGGGCAGTACCTTTATGGGCGGCAGCGACCTTACCTACACCGCCGTCTTTACCAAGACCGCCAACACCGGCGGCGGGACGGGCGGTGCCTCCGGCGGCGAGGTGCCCGCGCCCTCCAACTACATGACCGGCGTCACTCCGGGCACCTCCGTGGAGTCCCTGTCCTCCGGCGGCTACGCCGTGTATGACGGCAGCAAGAAGGTGACGAGCGGTCTGGTGGGCACCGGCATGGTGGCTGTCAGCAGCACCGCCTCCGTGACCATCGTCGTCACCGGCGACGTGAACGGCGACGGGCGCATCACCATCACCGACGTGGTGAAGCTGCAAAACAAGGTCGCCGGTGCGTCCAGTCTCACCGGCGCGTATGCGCTGGCGGGCGACATCAACGGCGACGGGAAGATCACCATTACCGACGTGGTCCAGGCGGCGCAGGTCACCGTGGGTCAGCGCACCATCAACTGACGGGAGGAAGAACCCTTATGAAGAGCAAACTCTTTCGCGCAGCCGCCTCGGCTCTGCTGACGCTGCTGCTGGTGGTCACACTGCTGCCCCAGACGGCGCACGCCGCGGGAGCCAGTCTGACCGGCACCTCTGAGCTGCTGGCGGGGGACACGGTGACGCTGACGCTGTCCGTGCCCAATAAGGTCTACGGTCTGACCGCCGACCTCAGCTACAGCGACAACCTGTCCTTTACCAACTACAACTGCTCCGTCAGCGGCTGGAGCATCATCGTCAACAACAACAGGTTCAGCGTATACGGCACCTCCAGCAGCAGCGGCGGCGTTGTCACCGTGAAGATGAAGGTATCCGGCAACGCCAAGCAGGGCGACGCGCTGTCCGCCACGTTCTCCAACATCGTGGTGTCCGACGGCAACGTGGACACGGAGCTGGGTAGCGCGGCGTGGTCCGGCAAGATCGGCGCGGCTCCCAGCGGGGACTGCTCCCTCAGCTCCCTGTCCTGCTCCAACGCCACGCTGAGCCCCTCCTTCTCCTCCGGCACCACGTACTACACCTGCACGGTGCCCTTCGCCGTGACGAAGCTGGATCTCAGCTATAAGAAGTCCGACAGCGGCTCCAGCGTGTCCGTCAGCGGCAACGAGGAGCTGGCAGTCGGCTCCAACACCGTGAGCATCAAGGTCACGGCTGCCAACGGTGCCTCCAAGACGTACACCATCGATGTGACGCGGCAGCAGGACCCCAACTATAAGCCCTCTGCCGAGGCCGCCCTCGCCTCCTTGACCATGGAGGGTGCCACACTGTCCCCGGCGTTCAACGCCAGCGTGACGGACTACATCGCCTACGTGCCCTATGAGACGCGGCAGGTGACCATCGCCGCCGCCGCCAAGGACGAGAAGGCAAAGGGCGTCACCGGCACCGGCACGGTGCAGCTGTCCGCCACGGAGAGCGAGACGGTCATCACCGTCAGCGGTCTTGCCGAGGACGGCAAGACAAAGCAGGAATACACCATTCACGTGCTGCGTATGCCCGCCTACACGGGCATCGTCCCCACGGTGGAGGTCATTGACCCCGCCACCGTCCCCACCGTTCCGCCGCTGGAGATCCCCGGCACCGTAACACTGCCCCTGCTGGGTGAGGTCAAGACCACCTATGTGGCTATCGCCGTGGCGGTGCTGCTGGTGATCGTGCTGTTCCTGCTGGGCTTCCTGATCGGCCGCGGTCACGGAGGCGGCGGTGACGACGACTACGACGACGAGCCGGAGACGCCCAAGCGGCCCCAGCCTCCCCAGCTGGAGGAACGCCATACCGCCCGCGTGCCGCGTCTGGTGCCCCGTGAGGACGCCCCGGCGCAGGAGCGCGCAGCCGCCCCGGCGGAGAGCGTGAAAGCCCCCGCCCCGGCGGAGGATACGTCCAAGCCCGCCCCGGTACGGGAGCGGGAGGGTGCCGATGAACCGACGCCCGCCGACGAGGAGCAGGTACGCACCATGTCGCTGTCGGATCTGCTGGACGACATCCACAATATGTGACAAAAATCCCTGCGCCCGTGGGCGCAGGGATTTTTTCTGTCAATAGTCCACCTTCATCAAGCACAGCCCCTCCGGCGGTGCCGTGGGCCCCGCCTGCTTGCGATCCTGCGCCAGCAGGATCTCCCCCACCTTCTCCGGCTCCCAGAAGCCGCGCCCCACCTCCAGCAGCGTGCCCACCATGATCCGCACCATGTTCTGCAAAAAGCCGGTGCCGTGGAACGTGAAGATCACCCGATCCTTCCGCCGCTCGATGGAGATGTGATCCACCAGCCGGACGGTGGATTTTTTCATGCGGGGATTGCCGCAGAAGCTGGCGAAGTCCTGCTCCCCCAGCAGGTACGACGCCGCCCGCCGCATTTTCTCTACGTCCGGGTCATAGTCCAGCACCGTCACGTACTTGCGGTCAAACACCGGCTTCACCGCGCCGGTGTGGCACGTATAGCGGTACGTCTTGCCCAGCGCGTTGTACCGGGCGTGGAACCGCGGCGACGCCTCCTTCACCTCCCGGACGGCGATGGCGTCGGGCAGGTAGCGGTTCATATAGTCCCGCAGCTCCTCCGGCGACTCCGCCACGGAGAGCACCACGTTGGCGGTCATGGCGCGGGCGTGGACGCCTGCGTCGGTGCGTCCCGCGCCGATCACGTTCACGGGTGCCCCCTGCAGCTGCCCCAGCACCGCCTCCAGCTTCCCCTGTATGGTGTCCTTGTCCGGCTGCCGTTCCCAGCCAAAAAACCGCGAGCCGTCGTAGGCGATGGTCAGCTTGTAGTTCTGTTCCAAAAAATCACGCCCTTTCTGCCTCATTGTAGCAGAAAGGGCGCGGTTTGCCAACTTGTTTTCTTTTTACAGCCAGCCCATCATCTTGATAAAGCTGTACAGCAGCTTCAGCCCGTAGAAGAGGATGACCACGCCGCAGACCTTGTTGATGACGTTCAGCACCTTCTCGTTGAACTTGCTGCCCAGCAGGGAGACGATGGTGGAGAGCGTCAGGAACCACAGCACCGACGCGGAGCCGAAGCCGAAGATAAACGGCAGGTCGCCGCCGGCGGACAGCGTGGCGCGGAACGCGCCCAGCATCATGGTGCCGTCGATGATCGCCTGGGGGTTCAGCCACGTAACCACGAAGGCGGTGGACGCCAGCTTCCACAGCGGCACGTTCACGTCCCTGCCGCCCTCCAGACTTGCCTTTGAGCGCAGCAGTCCAATGCCGATCCACAGGACGATGAGGCTGCCCACGCAGAGGATGACCTTTTGCAGCCACGGCAGAGCCTGCATCAGCGCACCCGCCCCTAAGAAGCAGGACACTCCCAGAGAAATATCCCAGAAAATGACGATCAGCGCGGTGATGTAGACGCGGCTGCGCTTTTGGGTCAGCGCGCTGTTGATGACGAACAGGTTTTGCAGCCCGATGGGAGCCACATAGGCAAGCCCCATGGTCAGCCCTTGCAGGTAAATATTCACGGCTTACGTTAACTCCTTAATAAAGCACCGGCGGCGTTTGTGCTGCTCGGTTTCAAAATCCTTCCACTGGGACTGCACCTTGTCGTTCAGCTCCAGCATGGGCCCCGTCTCCGCCTGCCGGATGCCCATTTTGATGCAGCCCTTCATGGCCTGGCTGAGGATAACGGCGTTGACGCCCTTCTTCTGATAGTCCGGGTGGACGGCGATCAACAGCAGATCCACCGTGTCGTTCCTCCGGAACGCCTTCAGCACATCCACCCAGCCGGTGGGGAACAGCCTTCCCCGGTGCTTCTGCATGGCGGAGGCAAGGCTGGGCGCGCCCACGCCGAAGGCGACCATGCGGTTCTCCTCGTCCATGACGAAGCAGGTGGTGTTGGGGTTGATGAGCGGCGCGAACTTGGCGGAATACTTCCTGACCTGCTGCTCCGACAGATCCACCGTGCTGTACAGCGGCGCGTAGGCGAGGTTCACCAGCTCGAAAAACGGCTTCAGCAGCGGCAGATAGGACAGGCGGTTTCTCGCCTTGTGGACGTGGAGATGGTGCCGCTTCAGCACGAAGTCGGAGATCTTCTCCCACCGCTTGATGGTCGCCTCATCCGTGGGGACGGTGATCAGCTCCTCGATCCAGTCCACGTCCTTCCCGTAGCCCAACGCGGTCATGTGGTCGATGTAGTAGGGATAGTTATAGTAGGTGAAAAAGCAGCTGCGGCGGTCAAAGCCCTCCACCAGCATACCCTCTCTGTCCATGTCGGTGAAGCCCAAGGGGCCGTGTACGGCGTCGCAGCCCAGCTCCCGCGCCCATTCCTCCACGGTGGCGAACAGGGCGGCGGACACCTCCCGGTCGTCGATAAAATCCACCTGCGTGAACCGCAGGCGGTTGGTGCCCCACTTGTCGTTGGACTTCCGGGAGCGGATGGCTCCGATGCGCCCCACGATCTCCCCGTCGCGCTCCGCCAGCCAGCAGCGGGCATCGCAATAGGCAAAGGCGGGGTTCTTCCTCCTGTCCCAGTCGGACAGGTCGTCGCCATACGTGGCGGGCACAAACTGCGGCACATCTTCATACAGGTGGTTGGGATAGTCCACAAACTTACGAAGCTGCGCCTTGGTGGTCACTTCTATAATGGAAACCATGCGGTATACCTCCTATGCAAACACAAAGACAGTGTACGACATTTTCCGACAAATTGCAAGAGGGGCAAAAATAAGTGGCGCGGCGGCGCAAATCGTGGTACAATACGGACAGAGAAACTACGCAGGAGGCGCGGATATGGAATTACAGTGGTTTGACATCCGGGAACTGACCGACGAAACGGCACAGGCCGTCCTGTCCATGATGGACGAGACGCGGCGGCGGCGCGTTGCCGACATCGCCGGCGAGGACGACAAAAAGCGCACCATCGCCGGTGAGCTGCTGGTGCGGCGCATGGCGGCAGCAACGCTGCACTGCGCCGAGCAGGACGTTCCCCTGACGTGGGACGAGCTGGGCAAGCCCACCGTGGAACGCGGCGGCGTGTATGTGTCCGTCAGCCACTCCGGCGCGTGGGCGGTGTGCGTCACGGCGGACGTGCCTGTGGGCGTGGACGTGGAGGTGATCCGCTCCGCCCAGGAGAAATTCATGCGCCGGGTGTGCTCCACGGAGGAGATGGCGTATATCCGCCCCTGTGACGACGGCGGCTGCCGCCGGTTCTGGGAGATCTGGACCGCCAAGGAGTCCCTCTTCAAGCTGACAGGGAAGGGCCCCCTGCTGACCTTGAGCCGTTTTGCCCTCCCCGCGGGCGTGTCGCTGGACTACACGGAGAAAAACGGCTGCGCGCTGACGGTTGCCGCGCAGATTTTGTGAATAATTTTGCAAAGTTTGCAAAAAACTCTTTTCTTTCCCCGTTTCTTTTGGTACAATACCCATATACAAATACGTGGAGCCGCCGCCCTGCGCGGCCGGCAGTGTAAGAACGGACAGAGGAGGTTCGCTTTTTTATGATCCGAGTCGGCATTATCGGCTGCGGCAAGATCGCACAGGTGCGCCATCTGCCTGAGTATGCAGCCAACCCCAATGCGGAGATCGTAGCTTTCTACGACAAGAACACGGCGCGTGCCGAGGAGATGGCGGCGCAGTATGGCGGCAAGGTCTACCACAGCTTCTACGAGCTGGTGGATGATCCCAACGTAGACGCCATATCTATATGTGTGGAGAACCGCAGCCATGCGGAGATCTGCACGGCGGCTCTGTACGCCGGGAAGCACGTGCTGGTGGAGAAGCCCATGGCGATCACGCTGGCGGAGTGCGAGTCCATGGTGGCGGCTGCCGAGCGCAACAGCCGTCATCTGATGGTGGGGCACAATATGCGCTTTGACCCCATCCACCGCAAGGCGAAGCAGCTGCTGGACGCGGGCGTTATCGGCGACGTGATCACCTTCCGCACCGTTCTGGGCAACTCCGGGCCGGAGGGCTGGTCGGAGGATCGCGACGCGTGGTTCTTCGATAAGAACAAGGCGGCCATGGGCGCGCTGTCCGACATGGGCATCCACAAGGTCGATCTGATCCAGTACCTGCTGAACCAGAAGGTCATCGAGACCACCGCCAAGATCGTCACGCTGAACAAGCGCGACGCCAACGGCAACCTTATCAGCGTGGACGACAACGCCCTGTGCATCCTGAAGATGTCCGGCGGCGCGCTGGGCACACTGGCAGCCAGCTGGACGGTCTACGGCCACGAGTGCCAGTCCACCGTGCTGTACGGCACCAAGGGTCTTATGCTGATTTACAGTGAGCCCTCCGCCCCCATTATCATCAACGACATGGAGGGCAACCGCACCAGCTTCGCCTTCGATTTCGCCTCTGAAAAGTCCGGCGTCATTGATGAGTTTGTGGATGCGCTGGTGCACGACCGCGAGCCGGAGGTCTCCGGCAAGGAGGCGTTGACCACCATGCGTACCATCTTCGGCAGCATCCGTTCGTCCGATATTGCGCGTCCCGTGGCGGTGAACACCGACTTCGTGACCCACATCTGATCCCCTGCAATTCGCTTATCAGGAGGGCGGGCAACACTGCCCGCCCTCTCTTGCTTTGATTTCTTTCTCCCAAGGAGGTTCCCTATGTATCGTATCGGCATTGATCTGGGCGGCACCAACATCGCCGCCGGCGTGGTGGACGAGAGCCAGCGCATCGTGGCGGAGGCAAGCGTTCCCACCGGCGCGGAGCGCGCACCGGAGGCCGTGGTGGCGGACATCTGCCGCGCGGCGGAGCTGGCGATGGAGAAGGCGGGCATCACCGCCGCCCACTGCGCCAGCATCGGCATCGGCTCCCCCGGCACCTGCGACAGCAGCCGCGGCGTGGTGGTGCGTGCGTATAATCTGGGCTGGTTCGATGTGCCCGTGTGCGACATGGTGACCCAGCGTCTCGGTCTGCCCTGCCGCCTCAGCAACGACGCCAACTGCGCCGCGCTGGCGGAGACGGTGGCGGGCGCCGCCGTGGGCTGCCGCAGCATGGTGCTCATCACGCTGGGCACCGGCGTGGGCAGCGGCATTATTGCCGACGGCAAGCTGCTGGAGGGCGCAGGCGGCACCGGCGCGGAGGTGGGGCACGCCCTCCTGGTGCTGGACGGTGAGCCCTGTACCTGCGGGCGCAGGGGCTGCTGGGAGGCTTACGGCTCCGCCACCGCCCTGATCCGTCAGGGCAAGCGTGCCGGGCAGGCGCACCCGGAGTCCGCGCTGTCCTCCTTCGGCGACGCCCTCACCGCCAAGGACGTATTCGACGCGGCGGAGCAGGGCGACGAGACGGCGCAGGCGGTGCTGGAGCGGTACTACGTCTACGTCGCCGCAGGCATCACCGATCTGGTGAACATTCTGGGGCCGGAGCTGGTGCTCATCGGCGGCGGCATCAGCCGCCAAGGGGAGCGTCTCCTCGCCCCCGTGCGGGAGTACGTGGCATCAAACTGCTTCGGCGGGCATGACCGCAAGCCGCCGGAGCTTCGCGCAGCGAAGCTGGGCAACGAGGCGGGCATCATCGGCGCGGCGGCTCTGTGACCCCCCAACAGGCAAAAAAAGAACGTCCCGGAGGGACGTTCTTTTTTTGCCTCTCAGTCGATCATGCGGACGAAGCTCATGCCGCTCTTCTGCATATGCACGTCCAGATGGACGCGGTCCCCGCGGATGTAGCTGCGGGTGTACTCGTAGATGCGCCCGTCCTCCGTGCGGGTCAGCCGCTGGTGGAAGAACGCGCAGCTGCCCGGCTCTACGCCCAGCAGCGGGGCGCGGTTCTCGTCCAGGATCACCGCCTCGTAGCACTCGTCGGCGGCGAAGGGCACGATGCCCACGTGGTACAGCAGGCTGTAAAAGCTGTGGGTCTGCAGCATATCCCGTGTCAGATTGGGATAGATGTACTGGGGGTAATAGCTCGTCTCCAGGATCAGCGGGTCGCCGTCCACGTTGCGGACACGGGTGAAGCAGTACACCGGCGTGCCCTCCCGCAGCTCCATTTTCTCGCAGATCACCGCACTGGGCGTCTCCACGGCGAAATCCACCAGCGTGGAGGAGGGCACCTTGCCCATGGAGGAGACCTCGGTGGTGAAGGAATAGCGCACGCCGCGCCGGTTGGTGGCGGGGTCGGCGACGAAGGTGCCGCGTCCGCGCTTGCGCACCACCAGCCCCTCGTCCTCCAGCTCGCCGATGGCTTGGCGGACGGTGTTGCGGCTGATATTCAGGCAGCGGCACAGCTCCGCCTCGCTGGGCAGCAGTGCCCCCACGGCCAGCACTCCGGTGGAGATATTGCGCTTGATGATCCCCACCAGCTGCGCGTACAGGGGGATGTCGCTGTCCAGAGACAGCGTGCTATGTAGAATGGGATTCTGTTCCATTGTCGGGTTCCTTTCCCTTGCGTACCCTTGGGTAAGTTGTACTGATTGTACCATACAATCTGGAAAAATGGTAGTGGGGAAACGGGTAATTTCAAAATATTTTTATGATTCCGCCCCATTTCCCCTATATTTCGGCTAAAACAAGTTATATTCCGCCGCTACGCAAACAGCACCGCGTTATGCGGTGCTGTTTGCGGAACAAAAAGAAGGAAAACCTTTCGGTAGGAAGCGATGTTTACTTGTGGTCCACGCTGTACATATGCTCGATGAGGCAGAGCACCTTGTCGGAATAGCCCATCTCGTTATCGTACCAGCTGACCACCTTCACAAAGGTGTCGGTCAGAGCGATACCGGCCTTGGCGTCGAAGATAGAGGTGTGGGTGTCGCCCAGGAAATCGGAGGACACGACCGCCTCGTCGGTGTACGCGAGGATGCCCTTCAGCTCGTTCTCGCTGGCGTTCTTCATGGCAGCGCAGATCTCGTCATAGCTGGCGGGCTTGCTCAGATTCACGGTCAGATCCACCACGGACACGTCCAGCGTGGGAACGCGCATGGACATACCGGTCAGCTTGCCGTTCAGGCTGGGAATGACCTTGCCCACGGCCTTGGCGGCACCGGTGGAGCTGGGGATGATGTTGCCGGAGGCGGCACGGCCGCCGCGCCAATCCTTCAGAGACACACCGTCCACGGTCTTCTGGGTGGCGGTGGTGGAGTGCACGGTGGTCATCAGACCGTCGGTGATACCGAAGTTGTCGTGCAGCACCTTGGCGATGGGCGCAAGGCAGTTGGTGGTGCAGCTGGCGTTGGAAACGAACTGCATATCGCTGGAATAGGCGTCCTGGTTGACGCCCATGACGAACATGGGCGTGTCGTCCTTAGAAGGCGCGGACATGACCACGTGCTTGGCACCGGCGGCGATATGGCCGGCGGCCTTCTCTTTGGTCAGGAACAGACCGGTGGACTCGATGACGTACTCGGCACCCACCTTCGCCCAGGGCAGGTTGGCGGGGTCGCGCTCGGCAAACACGGGGATGGACTTGCCGTTGACAACAATGTTGGTGCCCTCGGAGGTCACGGTGCCCTTGAACTTGCCGTGCATGGTGTCATACTTCAGCATATACGCCAGATAATCAGCGGGGCAGAGGTCGTTGATACCCACGATCTCGATATTGGGATGGTTCATGCAGCAGCGCATGACCATACGGCCGATACGACCAAAACCGTTGATGCCGACTTTAATACTCATAATAAAACATCTTCCTCTCTGATGGAATATCCTAAATGTATGGTATGTTTAGAATTATATGCAGTTCTTGCGAAAAAAGCAAGTCTTTTTTTGAAAAATTTTTTCCTTTCCCGGAAAATTGACAAAAACCTTGTGTTTGTCCTGTGTATTTGGTATGATATGGGCACACTACCGGGACTTGACACGGTTGACCCGCAGGAAATCAAGCCATGCTGACAGCACGAGGAGGCTGGTCGTTATGGAAAACAACTCACAGGAAAACGCACTGTTTGACCGGATGCCCTTGGCAGCCATGCACATCCGCACGGCACTGGGCAATATCTACTACGCCGCCCAGCGTCTGGCACCGCCGGAGGCGCGGGACAACGACCCGGAGCTGGACAAAACCGCCGCCGTGCTGTATCAGGGATACTACCGCCTGCTGCGTCTGGCGAAGGACTTGGAGTCACTGGAGCTTCTCCAGCGGCAACAGCCCCTGCCCGTGGAGAATACGGATCTGAAGGTCTGGCTGGACGAGATCGTGCAGGAGGCCACCGTACCCTTCCAGCTGAAGGGCGTGACGCTGAAAATGCTCTGCCCGGAGCGGTACGTCGTCACCGCCGTGGAGCCCCACTGGCTGGGACAGGCGGTGTGGCACTTGCTGAGCAACGCGCTGTGCGCCTGCGCCGACGGCGGGCACGTCACCGTGAAGCTGACGGTGCAGAAGCCCAACGTCCTGCTGGAGATCACCGACGACGGCTGCGGCATCCCCGCGGCGCGGCAGGAGCTTCTCTTTGACTGGCTCATGCGCCCGAAGGAGCCGGAATATCTGACGGGCGGTCTGGGTGTGGGACTGCCGCTGTCGTACCGTGTGGCGCAGCTCCACGGCGGTCAGCTCCTGCTGGACAGCCGGGAGGGCGAGGGCACCACCGCCACGCTGGTGCTGCCCCTGCGTCGGGCGGACAGCCAGATCAGCGACAACGTGTTCCAGTACACGGGCGGCTTCCAGCGTTCCCTGCTGGAGCTGTCCACGGCACTGCCCGACACGGCGTTCCTGACCCGCCATCTGGACGAATAGCGCATCACTGTCGGGCGGAGGGGAGTTCCTTTCGCCCGATAGCTTTCCACAATTTACCCACGTTATACGGAGAATCAACCATGAATGAGAAAAAGAGAGTGCTGGTGGCGATGTCCGGCGGGGTGGACAGCTCCGCCGCCGCCGCGCTGCTGGTGCAGCAGGGCTACCTCTGCGACGGAGCCATGCTGAAGCTGTCCCCCAACGAGGACAGCCGCTGCTGCTCCGCCGACGACGCGGAGGACGCGCGGCAGGCGGCGACCCGTCTGGGTATGCGCTTCTACGTATTCAACGAGACGTCCCGCTTCCGCCGCTGCGTCATGGATCGCTTCGTGGCGGAGTACGCCTCCGGGCGGACACCCAACCCCTGCATCGACTGCAACCGCGAGCTGAAATTCGGCGCGCTGCTGGAGCGCGCGCTGTCGCTGGGCTATGACTACGTCGCCACCGGTCACTACGCCCGCATCGACCGCGACCCCGCCACCGGCAAATACCGCCTGCTCCGGGGCGCGGAACGCCGTAAGGACCAGAGCTACGTCCTCTACCAGCTGACCCAGTGCCAGCTGTCCCACCTGCTGCTGCCGGTGGGTGACTACGACAAGCCCGCCATCCGGGAGACCGCCCGCCAAGCCGGTCTGGACAACGCCGACAAGGGCGACAGCCAGGACATCTGCTTCGTCCCCGACGGCGACTACGTGTCGTTCCTCCGGCGGCAGGGGCTGCCTCTGACCCCCGGTGACTTCGTGGACGAGAGCGGTGCCGTGCTGGGACGCCACCGCGGTCTGCCCTGCTACACCATCGGGCAGGGCAAGGGGCTTGGCGTCGCCGTGGGACGCCACGTGTACGTGCTGTCCAAGGACGAAAGGAGCAACACTGTGACGCTGGGGGACAATGACCGCCTTTTCCGCCGTGAGCTGACCGCCTCCCGCGTCAACTGGATCAGCGGCGACACGCCCGCCGCGCCGGTGCGCTGCGCGGCAAAGACCCGTTACAGCCAGACGGAGGAGCCCTGCACCGCCTACCCCCTGCCCAATAACTGCCTCCGCGTGGTATTTGACCGTCCCCAGCGGGCGATCACCGCCGGTCAGGCGGTGGTGCTGTACGACGGCGACGTGGTGCTGGGCGGCGGCACCATCGAGGAAAGCGAATGAAAAGAGCGCGGCACCGGTGCCGCACTCTTCAGGCTGTCGAAAAAGCCGTCGGCTTTTCTCGACAGCCTGAAATAATGCCGTTATTTTCGTGCCGCAAAGCGGCACGAAAATACTCGCTTCGCTCCACGCACGCCTTGCAGAGCAAGGCTTAGCGCGGCATTTGATCCGATTCGAGGCGGGCTTTGCCCCCTCGAGCTCCCCCTGTGAGAAAGAAAAACTGCACGCGCAGTGGGGTTTATCGACACGCAGAAGAGCGCGGCATCGATGCCGCCCTCTTTTTCTGTCCTCTTAGAAATGGGTCTCCACGAAACGATTGAACTTCTTCACGTCCATCTCGTCCTTATAGGTGTTCTTGAACCGCTTCACGGTGTCGCTGTTGTACTGGACGATGGTGCGGTACTTCAAAAGCCCCACCACCAGACCGACGCCGCCGCAGATATAACCCCACGGGGACGCCTTTGTGCAGGTGAACGCCAGCACCGCCAGCACCAGCAGCGAGATCACCACACCGGCGATCTGCTTCTTGGGATGGATGCGATCCACCGTCTCCTGCGTCACCACGCCCTCCTCCACCATGGCCTTGGCGAACTGCTTCTGCACGCCGAACAGGCTGGCCGCCTGCAGCATCATCGGTGCCACCACGAAAAACGCGAAGAACGTGTCCACCACGCCGATGATCAAAATGCCGATGTCTCCCATAACGTCTTTACTCCTCCTGTGCCGTTTCGTTTTTGAACAAGATCCGTATATCGTTCCGCGCTGTGGCGTACAGCATGTGGCTGTAACACAGCGAAAATTCCACAATGTCGCCTACCTCCAGGCGGCGCGGGCACTCCTCTACGTCCACAATGCAGTGATCGGAGGAGCCGCCGAGGACGATCTGTCCCTCCTCCCGCGGGATCAGCGTCTCCAAGTCGCCTACGTCCGCCCGCCCCAGCGCAAGCACGGCGCGGCGGCGCATCCCCCGGTCTATATAGGTGGGCTTCCGCCCGAAGGCGTCAATGACCAGCTCTCCCACGGGGTAGGTGGGCTTTACCTTGACCTCCACCACCTCCGCACGCAGCGTCAGCGCATCCATCCGCAGGTAATCCATGTCCCGGATGCCCCAATCCACCTGCAAGTCCTTCCCCAGCAGGATCGCCTCGCCGATACGCAGGTGGTTCACGCCCTCCGGCATGGTGCCCCAGTGCACCAGCGTATAGGAGCTGGTGGCTCCCCCGGACACCACGTCCAGCTTGCGCCCGATGCGCTCCTCCACCCGGTGCGCCAGCGTCACCAGCTGGTTCATCTTCTCCGGGGTGGGCTTCGTGGAGCCGTAGCAGCTCAGATTTACGCCTACGCCCGCCAGACGCACGTGGGGCAGCTCCTTCTCCACCCGCACGCAGACGTCCACGAACTCCTCCTTGTCCCAGTAGCCTTCCCGCAGGTCGCCCAGATCCACCATCACGATAACATGGTGTATCTTGTTCTGCCGCAGGCACTCCTCCTCCACGGCGAGCAGCGTCGTCCACTCGCTTTGGAGCGAGCCGTCGCACAGTGCCACCGCGTCGTGTACCTCCGTCAGTCCGGGAATACGGATCAGCAGCCACGGACCCTCTATTCCGGCGGCGCGGCACCGTGCCACCTGCTCCAGCCGGCTGGTGCCCAAGGACTCCACCCCGGCGGCGCGCATCGTCCGCGCCACCTCCGGCAGCCCTTCCGCACCCTTTATCACACCGCACACCCGGATGCCCCGTGCCCGGCAGCGCGAGACCACCGCCTCCGCGTTGCCCCGCAGCAGCGCAAGGTCTATTTCCAGCTCTGGATACTGCCTCATAGCGATCCCTCCCGTTTTGCTCAATAGAGGTATTGTACCACAACTCCGACGGTTTGTCACACCTTTTCGCAAAATTCCCCCGCCATAGCCTCCCGGCGCAAAAAAAGAAAGCCCTCTCGGGCTTTCTTTTTTGCATTTGGTATTGACCTTACTTCTGGCTGGCCAGAACCTTGTTGGCCTCAGCCATCTCGGCAAAGATGCCCTGATGCTTCTTGGCCATGATCGCCTTGATGACCAGCAGGGTCGCCACCATCAGCGCGCAGGCGATGATGAGGCAGATGACCACATTCTGGATGATACCGGCGAGGATGAAGCTGACGAACGCCACACCGGCCACGGTCAGAGCATAGGGGATCTGGGTGAACACGTGGTTCAGGTGGTAGCAGTGTGCACCGGCGGAAGCCATGATGGTGGTATCGGAGATGGGGGAGCAGTGGTCGCCCATAACGCCGCCGGAGCAGGCCGCCGCCAGACCGATGGTGCAGAGGATGGGCTGGGTCTCAAAGTCGAACACCTGCACGACGATGGGAGCCATGATGCCGATGGTGCCCCAGGACGTACCGGTGGCGAAGCCGATGGCGGCACCGATCAGGAATATGACCGCGGGCAGGAACTTCGCCAGTTCGCCTGCGCCGGACATGGCGTTGACGACGAAGTCGGCGGAGTACATACCGTAACGGGTCAGACCGCACAGCGTCCACGCGAAGGTCAAAATCAGAATGGGGGAGATCATCTGGATAAAGCCGTTGGGCACGGACTCGAAGGACTTTTCGAAGCCGATAGCACCGCGCAGCCAGAAATAGATGAACGTAAACACGAGAGCCAGCATGGAGCCGATAGCCAGACCGGCGCCGGACTCGGCGTTGGAGAACGCCTCCATGAATTTGCCCGCGCACTCGCTCTCCGCGTCATAATAACCGCCGGTGTAGATCAGACCAACAATACAAGTCGCGATCAGCACCGCCACGGGCAGGATCAGATCCAGCACGGAGGACTTGCCGCTGGCGGACTTCTCATA
>URXW01000013.1 GCA_900551995.1 uncultured Eubacteriales bacterium | reverse complement strand
ACACGGGGATTCGGGAGGGAGAGCTGCTGGCACTCACACCGTCGGACATCGACTTTGAAAAGAAAACCCTGACGGTGAACAAGAGCTATCAGTGCCTCGGCAGAGAGGATATTATCACCACTCCGAAAACGCCGAAAAGCATCCGCACTATCCCCATTCCCGACGGTCTTTGCAACTGTTTGCAGGAGTATATGTCCCATTACTACGGGCTGCAAAAGGACGACAGGCTCTTTCCCTACACCAAGAGCTTTCTATACCACGAAATGGAGTATGGCTGCAAGGCTTCGGGCGTGAAGCGGATACGGGTGCATGACATTCGACACAGCCACGCCAGCCTGCTGGTGGAGATAGGCTTCTCTCCGCTGCTGATTGCGGAGCGGCTCGGACATGAAAAGGTACAGACAACGATGGACACGTACAGTCACCTGTACCCCAACAAGCAGGTGGAGGTAGCCAGACAGCTTGACGGCATTATGCCGTGAGCCTCTGGCTACAAAAATCGCTGCAAATGTAGCCAATTTGTAGCCACTAAAAAAGAAAAATCCTGAAAAACGCTGTATTACCAACGCTTTTCAGGATTCAGGAAACACTAAATATTTATTCCCACTCCACCGTTGCAGGCGGCTTGGAGGTCACGTCGTAGCAAATGCGGTTGATGTGCTTCACCTCGCCCACAATGCGCCCGGACACCTTGTCCAGCAGCTCGTAGGGCAGGCGGGACCACGTGGCGGTCATGAAGTCCTGGGACTGCACCGCCCGCAGAGCCAGCGTGTAGTCGTAGGTGCGCTCGTCGCCCATAACGCCCACGCTGCGGAGATTGGTCAGCACGGCGAAGAACTGGCTCGTGGTGCGATCCAGACCCGCCAGCTTCATCTCCTCCCGGAAGATGGCGTCCGCTTCCCGCAGGACGGCCAGCTTCTCCTCCGTCACCTCGCCGATGACGCGGATGGCAAGACCGGGGCCGGGGAAGGGCTGACGCCACACCAGCTCGTCGGGCAGACCCAGCTCGGTGCCCAGCTTCCGCACCTCGTCCTTGAACAGCCGGCGCAGCGGCTCCACGATCTCCTTGAAGTCCACACAGTCGGGCAGACCGCCCACGTTGTGGTGGCTCTTGATGACCACGCTCTCGCCGCCCAGACCGGACTCCACCACGTCGGGATAGATGGTGCCCTGCGCCAAAAAGTCCACGGCGCCGATCTTCTTGGCTTCCTCCTCAAAGACGCGGATGAACTCCTCGCCGATGATCTTCCGCTTCCGCTCCGGATCGGTCACGCCCGCCAGCTTGCCCAGGAACCGGGGCCCGGCGTTGACGCGGCGCACGTCCACGTGGAACTGGTGCTTCATGACCTGCTCCACCTGGTCGCCCTCGTCCTTCCGCAGCAGACCGTGATCCACAAAGATGCACGTCAGCTGATCGCCCACGGCGCGCTGCAGCAGCGCGGCGGCAACGGAGCTGTCCACGCCGCCGGACAGTGCCAGCAGCACGCGCCCGCCGCCGATCTGGCGGCGGCACTCCGCCACGGCCTCGTCCAGATAGGACGCCATGCTCCACTCGGCGGCGAAGCCGCAAATGCGGTACAGGAAGTTCTCCAGCACCTGCGTGCCGTACTCCGTGTGCAGCACCTCCGGGTGGAACTGCACGCCGTACAGCTTCTTCTCCGCGTTTTCCACGGCGGCGAAGCCGCAGCCCTCGGTGGTGGCGACCACCTTGAAGCCCGGCGCGATGCGCTCCACCTCCACGCCGTGGCTCATCCAGCACACGGACGTGGCGGGCACGTTGTCAAACAGGGGGGAGGCGGTGTGGGTCAGCTGGATCTTGCCGTATTCCCGTGTCTCCGCCTTCCGGCACTGACCGCCCAGCAGCTGCATCATCAGCTGCTGCCCGTAGCAGATGCCCAGCACGGGAATACCCATCTCAAACAGAGCCTTGTCCACCATGGGCGCGTTAGGCTCAAACACAGTGGCGGGGCCGCCGGTGAGGATCAGCGCGTCCGGCGCGAAGTCCCGGATCTCCTCCATCTTCAGGCGGTAGGACTTGATCTCGCAGTATACGCCGCACTCGCGGACGCGGCGCGCCACCAGCAGGTTGTACTGCCCGCCGAAGTCCAGCACTAAGACTTTTTTCATGTCAGGAGCCCTCCCGGAAGCGGATGTGATGCTCGTCGGCCTCGTCGATGATGGCGAGGGAGTGGATGGGATACCCGTCCCGGCGCAGGCTGTCGCCGCCGTCCTGGAAGCCCTTCTCCACGGCGACGCCGATACCCACCAGCGTGGCACCGGCCTTGTTCACAATGTCGATCAGACCGCGCATAGCGTAGCCCTTCGCCATAAAGTCGTCGATGATGAGCACTTTGTCGTCCTTGGAGATCCAGTCCTGGCTCACCAGCAGCGTGACTTTTTTCTTATAGGTATAGGAAAAAATATCACTCTGGTACAGACCGCCCTCGATGTTGTCGCTCTTGGCCTTCTTGGCAAAGACCATGGGAACGCCATACCTCTCGGCGCAGATCGTAGCCAACGCGATACCGCTGGCCTCTGCGGTGAGCACCATAGTGATTTCCTTCGTGTCAAAATACTTGGCAAACTCGTCTGCCATGTCCCGCATCAACGCCGTATCGACGCGATGGTTCAGAAAACCGTCCACCTTGATGATGTTGCCGGGCAGGACGCGGCCCTCCTTCTGAATACGCTCCTTCAGCTGCTGCATGACCACCACTTCCTCTCAAAAAGTTATTGTAGAATTTGTGATATAAGTATCCCCACTATAACTGATTTTGCGGGGAAAAGCGACAGGGAAAAACAGAGAACTATACGCCGGGGCAATATGGTTTTTTGTGTGATTTACCGGGGAAAACGGTACCGGTTATCCCTTCGATAAGCTGTCCTTCACAAACGCCGTGAACCGCTCGGCAGCGGCGGACTGGGGCACGTCGCTGAGCAGGCACATGTCCACGCTGCGCTTGGGGATCTCGAAGGTGGTTTTCAGCTTCCACAGCCGTCCGCTCTCCAGCTCCTTCTGCACGAATTCCTCCGTGACCCCGGCGACGCCGAAGCCGATAGCCGCCAGATCCACCAGCAGGCTCCGCGCCCCCAGCTCGATCTCCGGGTTCAGCTTCAACCCGTTTTGCAGGAAGAACCGCTCCAGATACAGCCGGCTGGACGCCTTCCGCTCCAGCAGGATCAGCGGGAACGCGGCGATCTCCTCCAGTGTGTACACGTGCTCCTTGTGGCAGGGATACTCCGCCCCGGCGACGAAGATGGAGTGCGTGTCGAAGCACGGGAAGATCCGCAGGGAGGACGTATCTGACGGCGTGCTGGCAAAGGCGATGTCCACCTTGCCGGAGCGCAGCAGCCCCAGCACCTTGTGGCTCCGCCCGGAGACGATCTGAATGTGGATCGCCGGGTGCCGCTGGTGGAACTCGTCCAGATACGGCAGCAGGAACTGGCTCGTCACCGTGTCGCTTGCGCCGATGGTCAGCTGTCCCATCTGCAGCTCCCTCGTCTGGCTCAGCTTCTCCTCGCCCGTCTCCAGCAGCCCCATGGCACTCCGCACGTACTCGTACAGCATTTGCCCCTCTGCGGTGAGAGACACGCCGCGGGAGTTGCGGGCAAACAGCCGCGTCTGCAGATCCCGCTCCAGCTGCTTGATGGACTGGCTGACGGCGGACTGGGAGATATACAACGCCTGCGCCGCGGCGGTGATGTTTCCCACCTCGGCGACCTCCTTGAACACACGGTACAGCTCCAGCTTGACGGACATGGTATGCGCCTCCTATTAGTCACGATGATATTTACGCCTGCAATTATCTCTTGTAATTATAACAGACTTCCGCCTAAATGCAAGGGGAATTTCCCATCTCCGGCTTTTTCCCTTGCATAAATCCGCGGCGTGTGATAAGATAGTTGCCGTTGAATGAAATTAAGGAGAGTACCCATGAACAAGCTGAAAGATTTGTGGCTCGGAATGGACATGGTCAACCGCGTCCTGCTGATCGCGGCGTTGGCGGCGTCCGTCTGGAGCCTTATAATGGGACAGGGTCTGTACGGGGTGCTGCTGATGGTCGTCGTGGGCTTCCTGATGATCACCCGCAGCAGGAACAGCGTCATGCGGCGCAGCCGCCTGTTCGGCACGATGTATTTCCCCATGCCCGACGGTGAGCTGGTGCCCCGCGCCTTCGAGCAGGTAAAGACCGAGTACGTCCACGGTGCCCAGTCCAGCTACGATGGGCGCACGGTGGAGCTTCGCTTCCCATGGTGGTATCTGAACACCGCCAACGAGATCGACACCGGCTTCGGTCTCAAGCTCTGTCTCGAGGCGGATGGGGAGCTGCTGGACGAGGCGCGGCGTATGCGCCGGGGCGACAATGTCCGCGTGGTGGGCACCCTTGTGGCGGCGCGCCGCGACTACTTTTTCATCGGCAAGCTGGAGGCACTGCATCGCATTTCCGACAAAGAGCTGTACCCCCTGAAGCATCAATAACGCAAAGAGAATAAAGGAGAACACTGTTATGAGCTTTATGATCGAAACTTCCGCCCGTCACATCCATCTGACGCAGGAGACGGTGGAGAAGCTGTTTGGCAAGGGCTATCAGCTGACCATCCGCAAGCCCCTGTCCTATCCCGGCCAGTACGCCTGCAACGAGCGTCTGACCATCGTCGGCCCCAAGAAGGAGATGGCGAACGTCTCCATCCTCGGACCCACCCGTAAGGCGGATCAGGTGGAGGTCTCCGCTACCGATGCCCGCACGCTGGGCATCGACGCCCCCATCCGCGAGAGCGGCGACGTGAAGGGCTCCGGTGCCTGTAAGCTCATCGGGCCCGCCGGCGAGGTGGAGCTGTCCGAGGGCGTCATCGTGGCAAAGCGTCACCTCCACATTCTGGAGAACGAGGCGAAGGAGCTGGGCGTCAAGAACGGCGAGATCATCAAGGTCGCCTGCGGCGGCGAGGGCCGTAAGCTGATCTTCGACGACGTGGTGGTTCGCGTGAACACCGACGGTGCCACCACCATGCACATCGACACCGACGAGTCTCAGTCTGCCAACAACCCCACCGTGGGCGAGCTGGTGCGCTGACCTCCCAAGAGCATAAAAAAGTGACCACCTGCCCGGTGGTCACTTTTTCATGCTCATTTTTTCACTGCACCGTCAGCAGCTCCACGTTTCCGCTGCCCGTCTCGAACTCCCACAGGGCATGCTCCGCCGTCTGGAAGTCCACGTTCCCGGACAGCTTGCCGCTGACCGTCCTGAACGTCACCGGCAGGGGAGAGGGTACGCTGCTGCGGTCGCGCAGCCGCAGCACCACGCTGCCGCTGCCGTTCTCCGCCTCCACCTCTGTGGGCGTGGTGTCCAGCGTCAGATTGATGCTGCCGCTGACGCTCTCCGCCTCCAGCTTTCCGGTGCGGACGCTTCCGCCCACGCTGCCGCTGGTAGTGGACAGAGAGATCTCCCCGGCGTTGGCGGCGTAGACGCTGACGGCACCGCTGACGCTGGTGACGTCAAGCTCCTGCAGCGTCAGCGTATCCTCGTCCGTCAGATCCACCAATACCCCGGCACTGACCGTCTCAATGTCCAGCCCATGCAGCACAAGGCTTCGGGGCAGCTTCACCACCAGATACTTTTCCTCCGCCGCGCTCATCAGCTGGGGCTGGGAGCGTATGTCCAGCGTGCCCTCGTCCTCGTTTACCTGCCATTCCATCTTCAGCGACACGGCGGAGCCGTCCATCAGCGTCTCCGAAAGCTCAATGCCCTCCCCGTCGTACAGCACCACATCCACCTGGCCGCTGATCCACTCAATGTCGATCTCCCGGAACCCGTTCAGCTGCACCACGTCGCCGTTCCCGGCGTTGTAGCCTGCATCCGGCGCGCCGTCCTGCCCGCCGCTCTGGGTCTGCTGCGCCTGCGAATGTCCGCACCCGGCCAGCACCGCCATGGCGCACAGCAGAGCCGCCAGCCCCGGCACCCAATACTTTTTCATACCGTACCTCCTGCGTCTCGCCCTTATCGTCTCAGCTTGTCCCAGAGGGTGACGGTGCCCGTCTCCCTTGTCCTGTTCATGTCGATGACCCGCTGGTTCCGGCTGCCCCGGAATTGCAGGGAAATGTCTTTCAGCTCCTTCACGAACCGCCCGTCCACCAGCACATCGATGCAGGCGAGCATCCCGTCCGTGACCTCGCACCGGGGATAGCTGCCCTCATGCAGCAGCTCGTCCTCCAGCCGAAAGCCGGTGAAGCACCAAACCGTCTTGTCCGGGTATCTCTCCCGCACCTCCCGCAGCAGGGGCAGCAGCTCCCGCTGGTTCCTCGGCTCGAAGGGCTCGCCCCCCAGCACCGTCAGCCCGTTGACGTAGGACTTGTCCAGCTCCGCGAAGATCTCCGCCTTCGTCTCGTCGGTGAATACCTTGCCGTAGTTAAAATCCCACGTCTGGGGCTGGAAGCAGTCCGGGCAGCGGTTGGTGCAGCCGGAGACGAACAGCGTCACCCGCACGCCGATACCATTGGCAATATCGCATTTTTTCAATTCGCCGTAGTGCATACTCCGCCCTCCTGTGACTACCAGTATAACACCCGAAGATTAAAATAACATTAAAAACCGTCCCACCGCCGCCGTATTGTTTTCCGCGCCGTCTTACAGATGCAGCACCCGATCCTTGATCTCCTGCGTCCGCCCCTGGTTCCAAAACTGGGTGCCGATGTAGCCGCAGGTACGCCGCGCCACGTTCATCTTGTCCTGATCGGTGTTGCCGCACTGGGGGCACCGCCAGATCAGCTTGCCGTCCTGCTCCACGATCTCGATCTCACCGTCCCAGCCGCACACCTGGCAGTAATCGCTCTTGGTGTTCAGCTCGGCGTAAATAATGTGGTCGTAGATAAACTTCATGACCTCCAGCACCGCGTCCAGATTGTTCTGCATATCCGGCACCTCCACGTAGCTGATGGCGCCGCCGGGGGAGAGGTGCTGGAACTGTGCCTCGAACTCCAGCTTCTTGAACGCGTCGATAGGCTCCGTCACGTGGACGTGATAGCTGTTGGTGATGTACCCCTTGTCGGTGATGCCCTCAATAACGCCGAACCGCTTTTGCAGGCACTTGGCGAACTTATAGGTGGTGGACTCCAGCGGCGTGCCGTACAGGGAGAAGTCGATGTTGTGCTGCGCCTTCCATGCCTTGCATGCGGCGTTCAGCCGGTTCATGATGTCCAGCGCGAAGGGGGTGGCGCTGGGGTCGGTGTGGCTCTTGCCGGTCATGTACTTCACGCACTCATACAGTCCCGCGTACCCCAGCGAGATGGTGGAGTACCCGCCGTACAGCAGCCTGTCGATAGGCTCGCCCTTCTTCAGCCGGGCGCATGCGCCGTACTGCCACAGGATAGGCGCGGCGTCGGACAGCGTGCCCTTCAGCCGCTCGTGGCGGCACAGCAGTGCCCGGTGGCACAGCTCCATGCGCTCGTCGAAAATGCGCCAGAACTTGTCGATGTTGCCGCCGGAGCTGAGGGCGATGTCCGGCAGATTCACCGTCACCACGCCCTGATTGAACCGCCCGTAATACTTGGGCTGTCCGTTCTCGTCTACATAGGGGGTCAGGAAGCTGCGGCAGCCCATGCAGGGGTAGCAGTGCCCCTCGCCGTTCTTGTCCACCTTCAGCTCCAGCATCTTCTTCTCGCTGATATAGTCGGGCACCATCCGCTTGGCGGTGCACTTGGCGGCGAGCTTCGTCAGCTCCCAATACTTGCTGCCCTCCCGGACGTTGTCCTCCTCCAGCACGTAGATCAGCTTGGGGAACGCCGGCGTGACCCACACGCCCTTTTCGTTCTTCACGCCCTGATACCGCTGCAAAAGCGTCTCCTCGATGATCAGCGCAAGGTCGTCCTTCTCCTGCTGGCTCTTCGCCTCACCCAGATACATGAACACCGTCACGAAGGGGGCTTGTCCGTTGGTGGTCAGCAGCGTCACCACCTGATACTGGATAGTCTGCACGCCGCGGCGGATCTCCTCCCGCAGCCGCTTTTCGGCGATGGAGTTGATCTGATCCTCCGTCACCGCCACGCCCACCGCGTCGAACTCGTCCCTGACGCTGGCGCGGATCTTGTCCCGGCTCACCTGCACGAAGGGAGCCAGATGGGTCAGGGAGATGGACTGCCCGCCGTACTGGTTGCTGGCCACCTGCGCCACGATCTGGGTGGCGATGTTGCAGGCGGTGGCGAAGCTGTGGGGCTTCTCGATGAGCGTCCCGGTGATGACGGTGCCGTTTTGCAGCATATCCTCCAGATTCACCAGATCGCAGTTGTGCATGTGCTGTGCGTAGTAATCGCTGTCGTGGAAGTGGATGATGCCCTCCCGGTGCGCCTCCACAATATCCTGCGGCAGCAGGATGCGCTCGCTGAGGTCGCGGCTGACCTCGCCGGCCATATAGTCCCGCTGGGTGGAGTTCACCACCGGGTTCTTGTTGGAGTTTTCCTGCTTGGCCTCCTCGTTGTTGCACTCGATAAGGCTGAGGATCTTGTCATCGGTGGTGTTGGACTTCCGCACCAGCGACCGGGTATAGCGATAGGTGATGTAGTGCTTCGCCACCTCGAACGCCCCGTGAGCCATGATGTAGTGCTCCACCATGTCCTGTATCTCCTCCACGGTGGGGGCGCGGTTCATCTTCTGGCACTGCAGCTCCACGGATTCCGCGATCCGCTGGATCTGCACCGGCGTCATCCGGTCTACCTCCTCCACGGACTCGTTGGCTTTTGTAATGGCAATGATGATCTTCGTAATATCGAAGCCCACCTCTGCGCCGTTTCTCTTGATGATCTTCATGGGAACTCCTCCTTATGATCTATCTCCACTGGTCCCGCACCGGGGACAGCGTAAGTCGTGCATTGACATAATACACTATATCTTGTGCTGTTGCAAGACCGTAAAGCCAAAATATAGACCCACTCTCTGCCAAAATATTCCACCGCTTTTTGTGCAACCTGCCATATTCACACAACATATTGTGCCATAACCGCCATATTTACCCACTAAATCTTGTGCTTTCTCCGTCTGCACCTGTGAAAAACAGAAAACACCCCCTCCGCTGCGCCGCACCGCTCCGGGAAATAATCCGTTGCGCCCCTACCCGAAATATGGTATACTGAGCAAAATCCGAGCAAATCCATGGAAAGGAGGGATCAACCATGTCCGGTGATACCCGCTCCCTGCTCCACGGCATCTTCAATCTGATACTGCCGTTCTTCATTTACGACCTTGCCTCGCTGCTGGTGGCAGCCTTCACCGCCGCCAGATACAACCCGTGGATCAGCTTCCTGCCGATGAGTATTCTCCTCCTGCTGCCCTACGTGTCCGACGCCGTCGGCGTGGTGGTGGCAGCCGTGCGTTTCCACCGCCGTGGGCGCACCCGTGCGCTGCTGGGGCTGATCTTCTCCCTGAGCAGCGCGCCGCTGTACTATATGCTCCGCTTCCAGCTGCACTTTACCCTGTCTCAGCTGAAAAATATCTTCTAACAGGAGGGCGTCCTATGCGTCCCGAATTTATCCCCGTGGGCACCGTGGTCAACGCCCACGGCATCCGCGGCGAGGTAAAGGTGAACCCCGCCGGCTTCGACCCGGAGTTCATCGCCTCCTTCAAAACCCTCTACATCGGCGGACAGCCCACCGCGGTGAAGTCCGCCCGCGTCCACAAATCCACCGTGCTCCTGACCCTTCCCGGCGTGGACACCATGGACGACGCCCTTGCGCTGAAGGGCAAGAGCGTCTCCATCCGCCGCACCGACGCCCGCCTCCCGGCGGGACAGTATTTCGACGCCGAGCTGGAGGGCTGCGCCGTGGTGGACGACGCCACCGGCGCGGAGCTGGGCAGGCTGGACGCCGTGCTCCACTATCCCGCCCACAAGGTCTATCAGGTGCGGGGCGGAGCCCACGAATACCTGATCCCCGCCGTCCCCGGCGTGTTTATCGCCTCCGTGGATCCGGACGCGGCGATCATCCGCGTCCACATGATGAAAGGACTTGCCACCGATGAGAATTGACATTATGACCCTGTTCCCCGACGCGGTGGAGGGCATGATGAACGTCTCCATCATCGGCAGGGCGCAGGAGCGGGGCTTCGTCACCATCCGCACCCACCAGATCCGAGAGTTCACCACCAACAAGCAGATGCAGGTGGACGACTACCCCTACGGCGGCGGGCGGGGCGCGGTGATGCAGGCGGACCCCCTGTACCGCTGCTGGCAGCACATCTGCGACGAGGCGGGGGCGCGGGTGCACACCGTTTATATGTCTCCCTGCGGCAGAACGCTGACCCAGCAGGTGGCGCGTGAGCTGAAGGCGCAGCACGACCATCTGATCCTGGTCTGCGGCCACTACGAGGGCGTGGATCAGCGTTTTCTGGACGAGTGCGTGGACGAGGAGATCTCCATGGGCGACTTTGTCCTCACCGGCGGCGAGATACCCGCCATGGCACTGGCGGACTGCCTGTGCCGCATGGTGCCCGGCGTTCTGCCGGAGGAGAGCTGCTACACGGACGAGAGCCACTGGAACGGGCTTCTGGAGTACCCCCAGTATTCCCGCCCGGAGGAATGGCACGGCCGCAAGGTGCCGGAGGTGCTCCTCAGCGGTCACCACGGCAACGTGGCGGACTGGCGCACGAAGGAGAGCTATAAGCGCACCATGTCCCGCCGCCCCGACCTGTGGGAGAAATTCGATCTGACGCAGGTCCACAGCCGCCACGACAAAAAGGTGCTGGCGGCGGCTCTGGAGGAATACGCCCGCGAGCAGGAGGTTGCACCTCCCGCCGAGATCGCCGATACCGTCGAATGACCTATCCCCATATCCCACGGCTGCGCCGTGGGATATTTGTTTGTGTAATTTCTCCTATCTGCCAGAAAAACGACAAATCCCCCGAAAACGTTCTTGTAGTTCCACCAAAAATCGGATATAATGAAGGGGAAAAACCGGCAGTATGCCGAATTTGTGAGGAGGAACACCGAATGAACGAGAAATACAGTGCTCTGTTTACCCCCTGGAAGATCGGCAGCGTGGAGATCAAGAACCGCATCGTGCAGCCCGCCATGGGCGGCACGTCCCTGTTCGGCTGGCTGGAGCCGTGCCATTTCGACAGGGAGGCGGCGTACCACATCCTGAACCGCGCCCAGAATAACGTGGGTCTGGTGCTGCCGGGAATGCAGTGTGTCCGCGACACCATGGGCGGCCGCTGGCTCTACCAGAACAAGAAGATGTTCAAGGATCTGGCGGAGTGGCTGCCGGAGTTCCACAAAACCGGCTCCAAGCTGTTCATCCAGCTGTCCGCCGGTATGGGACGCTCCATGGCGATCAACGAGCTGATGGTGAAAATGCTGCAAAACAAGGCGTTCGGCGCGTTGAGCAAGCCCATCCTCGACATCAGCTATATCACCGCCTCTGCCTCCGCCACCCCCAACCGCTGGTATCCGGAGTGCAAGTCCCGCCCCCTGACGGTAGACGAGATCCACGAGATGGTGGACGCCTTCGCCAAGACCGCCAAGCTGCTGCAAGAGGCGGGCGTGGACGGCGTGGAGATCCACGCGGTGCACGAGGGCTACCTGCTGGATCAGTTCACCATCGCCAACATGAACTACCGCACCGATGAATACGGCGGCTCCTTCGAGAACCGCTACCGCTTCCCCGTGGAGATCGTGCAGGCGATCAAGGCGGTCTGCGGCAAGGATTTCCCCGTGGCTCTGCGCTACTCCGTGGTGTCCAAGACCAAGGGCTTCGGACAGGGTGCCGTCCCCGGCGAGGAGTTCACCGAGTTCGGGCGGGACATGGCGGAATCCGAGCGTGCCATCAAGTATCTGGAGGACGCGGGCTACGATATGTTCGACTGCGACAACGGCACCTACGACGCGTGGTACTGGGCGCATCCCCCGGTCTATATGCCGGAGAACTGCAATCTCTCGGAGGTGGAGCACATCAAGAGCTTCACCACCAAGCCCGTGGTCTGCGCCGGTAAGATGAACCCGGAGAAGGCGGCGGAGGAGATCGCCGCCGGCCGTCTGGACGCCGTGGGCATCGCCCGCCAGAACCTTGTGGACCCCGAGTGGGTCAACAAGATCATCGAGGATCGGGTGGAGGACATCAAGCCCTGCATCAACTGCCACAACGCCTGCTTCAGCTTCAACAAGTCCAGGAGCACGCCCAATATGCAGCCCATGGACGACTCCCTCCATCTGGCGCGCTGCGCCCTGACTCCCTCCACCATGCAGCACAATAAATATAAGATCGTCCCCACCCGCAAGCCCAAGAGGGTGGCGATCATCGGCGGCGGCATCGGCGGTATGGAGTGCGCGCTGGTGCTGAAAAAGCGTGGTCACACCCCCGTCATCTTCGAAAAGACCGGCGCGCTGGGCGGCCTGTATATCACCGCCTCCGCCATGAGCTTCAAGGAAGCGGACAAGGCTCTCCTCCGCTGGTACGAGCGGGAGCTGATGAAGAACGACATCGAGGTGCGTTTCCACATGGAGATCAACGATCCCGCCACCCTCCGCCGGGAGTTTGACGAGATCCTCGTCTGCACCGGCTCCGCCCCCAAGACGCTGCCGGTGAAGGGCTTCAACAAGACCATCAACTTCACCCAGCTCCTTCTCGATCAGGTGGACGCCGGTGACCGCATCGTGTTCTTCGGCGGCGGCCAGTCCTCCTGCGAGGCGGCCTACGAGATGGTGCTCCGGGGCAAGCACCCCATCATCGTGGAGTACGCCGACGACCTCATCGCCACTCCCGGCACCTGCCTTGCCAACGCCTCCTTCCTCCGGGAGATGCTGGCGTTCAAGAAGGTGCCCGTCTATCTGAACGCCACCATCACCGAGATCGGCGACGGCTTTGTGCAGGTCAAGCAGAAGGACGGCACCGAGCTTCGCCTCGAGTGCGACAGCGTGGTCAACGGCATCGGCTTCGTGCCCGCCCCCATCGCGCCGGACGACAAAAAAGTACACCGGGTGGGCACCTGCGAAAAGTGGGGCAACCTGCGGAACGTCATCTGGGGCGCGTGGGATGTCTGTATGCACATCTAAACGAAATATCACGAAAAAACAGAGCCGTGCCGGGAGGCACGGTTCTGTTTTTGTCTCCGCTGCGGGGGAGACGGGAAATGAAGCGAAAAATACCCGTAGTACAACTTGAACATCAACCCCTTGTACAATACAATGTTCTACTGGACACGGCGCAAGGTACATATACAAAATCGCAGTTTTTTCCGTATCCCACTTCCAAAATCCGCCGCGATACGCTATACTGAGGGATAAGAAGAATCACAGGAGGTAACGCTGTGGAACTGCATATTATCACAGGTCGCGCCGGTGCGGGCAAGAGCCGTAAGGTGCTGGAAACCGTTGCGGCACAACGCTTTCAGCGTCCGCAGGTGCTCCTCGTTCCCGAGCACGCCACCCACGAGGCGGAGCTGGATCTCTGCCGCGCACTGGGGGATACCGCCAGCCGCGACGCGGAGGTGCTCAGCTTCCAGAGCCTTGCCACCCGTGTTTTGTCACTAACGGGTGGAATCGCCGATATTACGTTAGATAATGGTGGAAAAATACTGACAATGCGCCGCGCCTTGCAGGATGTTTCGTCATTTTTGACGGTGTTTGCCCGCCCCTCCCAACGTCCCGCCTTCCTCCGGGAGCTGGTGGCTCTGGCGGACGAGCTTTACGCCTACCGAATCCCGCCAGCCCTTCTGCTGCAACAGGTTCGGGACATTCCGGGTGCCGCCGGAGACAAGCTGCGCTCCACCGCGCTGCTGTTCTCCGCCTACGATGCGCGCCTGCACAGCGGCGATTTTGACGCCCGCTCAAAAGTACAGAAACTATGCGATTCTCTGCCGGATTCCGGATATTTGGCGGGAAAAGATTTGTATATTGACGGATTCTCCTATTTCAACCGCACGGAGGAGGACATACTCGCCGCCGCCTTGAAGCAGGCGCACAGCGTCACCGTCACCCTCCTGGGCGACGACAGCGACCCCCAGCTGTTCAGCAACGGCGTCCGCCAGTGCCACCGCCTGCGAAAGCTGGCGAAGGAGTGCGGCTGTAAGTGTGAAGTGAATAACCTTGTCAGTGATTGCGGCACAGCGTTTTCGCACCTTGAGAAACACTTCCTCGGCGCGGACGAAACGTGGCAGGGGGACGCGCCGCCCATCGCTTTGTACCAAGCGAATACCGCCTATTCCGAGGTGGAATACGTCTCCGCCCAGCTGCGAAAGCTGGCGCAAAACGGCGTTCGCTGGCGTGATATGGCGGTGGCGACCCGCAGCATGGAGGTTTACGGCCCGCTGCTGGAGGCGGTGTTCCGCCGTGATGAGATCCCCGCTTACATCAGCCGCCGCAGCGACATTTTGGAGCAGCCTGTTCTGACGCTTCTTCTCTCCGCTGTGGACGCCGTGACGGGCGGTTTTGAGTATGAGGACGTGTTCCGCTGCCTCAAGACCGGCATGACCCAGCTGACGGCGGACGAGTGCGATTTGTTGGAAAACTACGTGATTCGGTGGGAAATTCGCGGGAATATGTGGCTCCGCGATACCGATTGGACGGCAGACCCCGACGGATACAGCGGGGAGATGACCGCCTATCGCCGGGAGCAGCTGGCGGAGATCAACCGGCTGCGCCGGAAAGTCCGCGCCCTGTTTTTGCCCCTCAGCGACGGCATGAAAGCGTGCAAAACCGTGCGGGGTAAGGCGAAAGTGCTTTACAGATTTGCGGAGGACGCCGGCACACCGGAGCTGCTGCGCCAGCGGCAGGACACCCTGCGAACCCACGGACAGATGCAGGCGGCGGAGGAGTACGCCCAGATCTGGCATATTTTCTGCGACGTGCTGGATCAGTTCGTGGAGCTGCTGGGCGACACGGAGGTGGACGGCGAGGAGTTTGCCCGTCTGCTCCGGTTGACCTTGAGCCAGTACGCAGTGGCGACGATCCCTGCTGCGCTGGACGAGGTAAAGGTAAATCCCTTGACACGGAATGACCGTCATACGGTGAAGCATCTCTTCCTGCTGGGTGCCAACGACCACGTGCTGCCCACGGTGGAAAAGAGCAGCGGCATATTGGACGAGCAGGAGCGTGAGCTGCTGCAGCAGCAGGGGATCCTTCTCTCGGACGCCACCTTCGACCCGCTGAGCAACGAGCTGCAAAATATCTACGCCGCGCTGGTGCAGGCGACGGAGTCGCTGACCATCTCGTGGTGCGCCGGTGACGAGGCGGGCGCGAAGCTGCTGCCGTCCTTCGTGGTGGAGCGCGTCCGGAAGCTGTTTCCGCAGGCGGCGGTGCAGCGGGAGGACGGCGCGTACCGGCGTGAGCTGCCCGCACCGGCACTGGCACTGGCGGGACAGAAGCCCCACGGCGCGCTGTGGCGGTATTTTGAGGAGAACGGTGAAAGCCTTGTGCTGCAACGGATGGCGGCTGCCGCCGCCATGGGGCGCGGGCGGCTGTCGCCCCAGGCGGTACGCAGCCTCTACGGCAGCACCATCGCCATGTCCGCCTCCCGGCTGGACAGGGTGAAAAGCTGCCACTTCGGGTACTTTATGGAGTACGGTCTGCGCGCCAAGGAGCGGACGCGGGCGGATTTTCAGGCTCCGGAGGTGGGCACATTTATCCACTATCTGCTGGAAAATATCCTCAGAGACGTGGAGCAGCTGGGACAGCGTCCGCCGCGGCGGGAGCTGTCCGCCATGGTGCGGAGGTATACCGAGGAGTACGCTGCCACGGTCATCGACGGCTATGGCGAGAAGTCGGCGCGGTTCCGCTATCTGTTCTCCCGGCTGCGGGAGACGGCTCTTGCCATCGTGGAAAACGTGCTGGATGAGCTGGACAACTCGGATTTCCGCCCCCTTGCCTTTGAGCTGGGCTTCGGCGGACGGGCGGGTGCGCTGCCCGCCATCACCGTGACGGCGGGGGACACCACGCTGTCCGTCACCGGCAAGGTGGATCGCGTGGACGGCTGGCTGAAGAATGGGAAGCTGTATCTGCGGGTGGTGGACTACAAAACCGGCAAAAAAGCCTTTGATCTGGCGGATGTGCGGTACGGTCTGGGGATACAGATGCTGCTGTATTTGTTCGCTCTGCGGCGGTACGGCGGCGCGTATTTCGGCGCGGAGGTGGAGCCGGCGGGCGTGCTGTATCTGCCGGCGCGGGACGTGATAAAGAAAGCGGACAGAGCCATCTCGCCGGAGAAGCTGCACACGCTGCTGCAAAACGAGCTGCGGCGGACGGGCATGGTGCTCTCCGACCCGGAGGTGCTGACCGCCATGGAGCACAGCGCGTTGGAGTCGCCCTGCTATCTGCCGGTGGCGGTGCGGAAGGACGGCACGGTCAGCGGTCTTGCCGCCGGTGTGCTGGCGGACACGGCGCAGATGGGGAAGATGGGGCGGTACGTGGACAGCTTGCTGCGCCGGGTGGCGCAGGAGCTGGGCAGCGGCAACATCGACGCCGATCCCTGCCGCCGGGGACCCCAGGAGAGCGTGTGCGACTGGTGCCCCTTTGCCTCGGCGTGCTGGTTCGACGAGAAGCGGGACAAGCCGAAATATCTGCAAAAGACGACGGCGGAGGAGTTCTGGACTTTGGTGGACAAGGAGGTGGAGGACCGTGGGTGACATTCAGCTGACGCCCCAACAGCTGGGCGCGGTGGAGGATCGCGGCGGCAGCCTGCTGGTGTCCGCCGCCGCCGGGTCGGGCAAGACGAAGGTGCTGGTGGAGCGTGTGTTCGCCTATTTGCGTGAGGAGCACTGCCACATTGACGATTTCCTCATTATCACCTTCACCCGCGCAGCTGCCGCGGAGCTGCGGAGCAAGCTGGCGGCGGAGCTGGCGCGGAGAGTGGCGGCGGAGCCGGAAAACGGTCATCTGCGGCAGCAGATGTTCCGGGTGTATCAGGCGGACATCAAGACGGTGGACGGCTTCTGCGCGTCGCTGCTGCGGGAGCACGTGCACCTGCTGGAGCCGGTGGACGGGCGGAGCCTTACGCCGGATTTCCGGATATTGGACGAGTCCGAGTGCACGCTGCTGAAGGAGCGGGCATTGGAGCAGGCGTTGGAGCACTTCTACCAGCGGATCGAGCAGGGGGACGAGGGATGCAGGCTGCTGGCGGAGACGCTGGGCTTCGGACGGGACGACAGGGGGCTGGCGATGCTGGTGCCGGAGGTACACGCCAAATTGCAGAGCCATCCGTACCCGGAGAAGTGGCTGGCGCAGGCGGAAGAGGGATGGCGGGAGCTGCCCCAGCGGCTGGCGGACAGCGTATACGGCAGAACCATCATGGACGACACCGTGCGCCGCGCCCTGTACTGGGCGGGGCGGCTGGAGCGCGCCGCCAGAGATATGGAGGGCTGTCAGCCGGTGTTCGACGCCTACGCGGATCGGTTTTTGGAGGCGGCGGCGCAGCTGCGGGAATACGAAACGGCGGCGCAAAAGGGCTGGGATGAGATGTCCCGCGTGGACGTGACGTTCCGGAAGCTGGGCGCGGTACGCGGCGAGGAGAACGGCGACAGCAAGGCCGCCGCCAAGGCGGTTTGGGACAAGTGCAAGGCGGCGGTGAAGAAGCTGTCCGCGCCCTACCAGACGGCGGAGAGCGAATTGCTGGACGACCTGCGGGCGATCGCCCCGGCTATGGAGGCATTGCTGGAGCTGACGGTGGACTTTGACCGGCGATTCCAAGCGGAGAAGGTACGGCGCAACGCCATGGATTTCTCCGATCAGGAGCACTATGCCGTGCGCCTGCTGGCGGGGGAGGACGGAACGCCCACGGAGCTGGGCGAGCAGGTGTCCCACCGCTACCGGGAGATCATGGTGGACGAGTATCAGGACACCAACGAGGTGCAGAACTGCATTTTCCGCGCCGTTTCGCGGCAGGGGGAGAATATCTTCGCCGTGGGCGACGTGAAGCAGAGCATTTACCGGTTCCGGCTGGCGGAGCCGGGGATATTTCTGGAGAAGTACCGTACCTATCTCGACGCGGAGGATGCCGCGCCGGGACAGCCGCGGCGGCGGGTGCTCAGCAGGAATTTCCGCTCACGGCGGGAGGTGCTGGACGCCGCGAACTTCGTGTTCGCCGCCATTATGTCCCGGGAAATGGGGGAGCTGGACTACACGGAGGAGCAGTATCTCCACTTCGGCGCGGCGTACTATCCCGACGCGCCGGAGCGGGAGACGGAGTTCCACTATCTCAGCGTGGAGGACACGCCGGAGCAGCGGTTTGACAGAGCCGAGGCGGAGGCGCGTTTCACGGCGCGGCGGATCCGGCAGCTGTTGGACGGGGGATTCCCCGTCCGGGGCGGGGACGGGGAGCTGCGTCCCGTGGAGCCGGAGGACATCGTGATCCTTATGCGCTCGCCCAGCGCGCGTCTGGCGGTGTTCACCGCCGCGCTGGAGCGGGAGGGCATCCCCTGCGACGGCGGGGAGAGCGAGGACTTTTTCTCCGCCATGGAGATCGCGGTGGTGCTGTCGCTGCTGGAGATCGTGGACAACCCGCGGCAGGACGTGCCGCTGATCGCGGTGCTGCGCTCGCCGCTGGTGGGCATGAGTGCCGACCGTCTGGCGGAGATACGGGCGTTGCAGCCGGAGGGGGATTACTACGAGGCGTTATGCCGGGACGAAGGCGAGGACGCGCAGGCGTTTCTGTCGCTGCTGCGGGAGCTGCGGCACGCCAGCCGGGAGATGGCGGCGGACAAGCTGCTGTGGTACTGCTATGACCGGTGCCGGGTGGAGGCAATCTTCGGCACCATGGCGGACGGCGCGCAGCGGCAGGCACGGCTGACGGCGTTATACGACTATGTGCGGCGGCTGGTGCAGAGCGGCAGGACGGGGCTTTTCGACTGCGTGAGCCATCTGCGGCGGCTGCTGGAAAACGGCGACGCACCCGCCATCACCGCCGCCAGAGCGTCGGGCGGCGTGCGGATTATGAGCGTGCATAAATCCAAGGGATTGGAGTTCCCGGTGGTGGTGCTGGCGGATCTGAACCGCAGCTTCAACCGGCAGGATCTGGATCGCCCGGTGCTGGTGCACCCGCAGCTGGGCGTAGGCGCGGAGCGGGTGGAGACAGAGCGGCGGATACGGTACGACACCGTGTCCAAGTCCGCCCTGGCACTGACGCTGGAGCGGGAGGCGAAGGCGGAGGAACTGCGGATACTGTACGTTGCCATGACCCGCGCACAGGAGAAGCTGATCATGGTGTGCTCCCGGAAGAATCCGGAGAAACACCTGCGGGAGCTGGCGGCGTTGACGGAGCTGCCGGTGCCGCCGGAGGCGGTGTCCGGTGCCAACTGCCCCGGCGACTGGCTGCTGCTAACGCTGCTGAATACGTTTCAGGCGTCGGAGCTGCACGGCTTCGCCGGTGTGCGCCCCTCGGAGCTGACGGAAGCCCCCGCCGGGGTGACGGTGCACCTGCACCGCATCGGCGGGGAGGAGACGGAGGGGGCGGCGTCCCCGGCGGAGGAGGACACAGGGGAATCTCCCGACACGACGCCGGACACGGCGTCGCTGGGGTTCGTGTACGGACACAGAGCCGCCACGGTGACGCCCTCCAAGGTGACTGCCACCCAACTGAAGGGACGCGCCATCGACGAGGAGATCGCCGAGGGGACGCTGCCACGCCGGAGGGAGAGTACGCCGGAACGTCCGCGGTTCTTGCAGGAAAAGCGAGGGCTGACAGGCGCGGAGCGGGGCACCGCCATGCACCTTGTAATGCAGTTCCTGCCGCTGGACACGGCGGCGGAGCCGTGGGCGGTGGCGGAGGTCATCGACGGTCTGCGGCGGCGGAGGCTGTTGACGCCGGAGCAGGCGGCGGCACTGGATGTGCCGGCACTGGTGCGGTTTTTGGCGTCGCCGCTGGCGGAGAGGATACGAAATGCGCCGCGGCTATGGCGGGAGTATCGCTTCGCGCTGCTGACGGACGCGGGGATCTACGACGGCGACGCGGCGGGAGAGGAGATGCTCCTGCAGGGCGTGGCGGACTGCGTATTCGAGACGGAGAGCGGTCTGGCGGTGGTGGATTTCAAGACCGACCGGGTGCAGACGGCGGAGGTGCAGCAGCGGGCGGAGGTCTATCGGGTGCAGCTGGATGCCTACGCCGGGGCGTTGTCCCGCATACTGGAAAGACCGGTGACGGAGAGGATACTGTACTTCTTTGCCTGCGGTGAGGAAATTTCTTTGTAAAAATAGCGAAAAATGCTTGCAATCGCGGGAAGAGTGTGCTATTATCACAGTTGCGTTTGCGGCAACGCCGCGGCGACGAGTGAACCAGAAAGGGGTGAACAAGAGCAATGAAGGAAGGAATCCATCCCAATTATCAGCAGACTACTATTAAATGCGCCTGCGGTAATGTGATTGAGACAGGTTCTACGAAGAAGGATATTCGCGTGGAAGTCTGCTCTAAGTGTCACCCCTTCTTCACCGGCAAGCAGAAGCTGGTGGATACCGGCGGACGCGTTGCCAAGTTCAACAAGCGTTTCGGTCTGGACAAGTAAGGACACATCACGTGCGAAGCCTGCACCGTTGGGTGCGGGCTTCGTTTTTTTGTTTTACTTTTGAGGCGGAAGCGTTTATAATGGGGAAAAACATGACCGAGAGGGCTGTCTATGGAACGAAAAACCATTGAAGAAAATAAGAACGGCGTGCGGGACTACGCGGTGCTGGTGGGGCTGCGCTCCCCGGTGCTGGGCGCGGACAGCGCGGACGAGGAGAGCCTTGCGGAGCTGAGCGCGCTGGTGGAGACGGCGGGCGCGGAGTCCGTGGGGACGATATTGCAGAACCGGGAGAAGCCCGACCCCCACAGCTTCATCGGCGAGGGCAAGGTGGAGGAGGTCAAGCGCATGGTGGAAAACAGCGACGCCACCATGGTGATCTTCGACAACGACCTGTCGCCCTCCCAGATACGGGTACTGACGGAGCTGTGCGGCGTGCAGGTACTGGATCGCAGCGGACTGATCCTGGACATCTTCGCCCAGCGGGCGAGGACGAAGGAGGGCTGCTTGCAGGTGGAGCTGGCGCAGTACCAGTATCTGCTGCCGCGGCTGATCGGTATGTGGTCGCACTTGGAGCGGCAGGGCGGCACCGGCGGCTCGCCCATCGGCACGAAGGGCCCCGGCGAGACGCAGCTGGAGACGGACCGGCGGCACGTCCGGCGGAAGATCGACAAGCTGAAGGAGGAGCTGGAGGAGGTGCGGCGCGTCCGCGCCACCCAGCGGCAGAGGCGGCAGAAGAACGAGATACCGGTGGTGGCGATCGTGGGTTATACCAACGCGGGAAAATCCACGCTGCTCAACGCCATTACCGGCGCGGGGATCCCCGCCAACAACCGGCTTTTTGACACGCTGGATACCACCACGCGGCTGCTGACCGTCAGCGACACGCTGGACGTGGTCATCTCCGACACGGTGGGCTTTATCCGCAAGCTGCCCCATCAGCTGGTGGAGGCGTTCAAGGCGACGCTGGAGGAGCTGGAATACGCCGACCTGCTGCTGCACGTTATCGACCTGAGCAACCCGGAGTGGCAGGAGCAGGCGCGGATCGTGGACGCGCTGATCAAGGAATTGGGCGCGGACGCCATACCCTGTATCCGGGTATACAACAAGTGCGACTTGGCGTTTGCTTCCGGACGGGAGAAGGAGGACGACGCGGTGTATGTGTCCGCCAAGACCGGCGAGGGGCTGGATGCGCTGCTGTCCGCCATCGACGGAAAGCTGGACAAGGGTACAAAGCGCGTGACGCTGCACCTGCCCTATGACAAGGCGGGGGCGTTGGACAGCCTGTACCGGGAGGCGAAGGTGGAGTCCGTGGAGTACGGCGAGACGGTGGACGTGGTGGCGGTGTGTACGCCCCGCGTGATCGGACAGCTGAAGAACTACATCGAGGGCTGGACGGAGCCGAAGGAGGAGTGGGAATGAGCGATTTCCGCGTACCCTTCGGCGCGGCAGAGACGGAGTTCACCGAGAAGCGTTCCCGGTTCATCGGACACCTGCTGCCGGTGGACAGCGAGGAGCAGGCGCGGGAGTTCATCGCCCGGATAAAGAAGAAATACTACGATGCGCGGCACAACTGCTGGTGCTATCTCATCGGCAGCGATACACTGCGCTACGGTGACGACGGCGAGCCGCAGGGCACGGCGGGACAGCCCATGCTCAACGTGTTCCGGCGGGAGAACGTGACCAACGTGGTATGCGTGGTGACGCGGTATTTCGGCGGCATCCTGCTGGGCGCGGGAGGGCTGACGAGGGCGTACTCCAAAAGTGCCCGCGACGCGCTGGCGGCGGCCGGCGTGGCGGAGATGGGGCGGTGGGCGACGGTGGACATTCCGTGCCCCTACGCGCTGCTTGAGCGGGTAAAGGGGCAGGTGGCGTCGCTGTGCGGTACGGTAGACAACGCTGATTACGGCGCGGACATACGGCTGGGCGTCTCCCTGCCGGCAGAGCAGGTGGAAGCTATGCAGGCGTGGCTGACGGAGGCAACGGCGGGGAGCGTTTCCCTGACGGTGACGGCGGAGGAATACCGCCCCGGCCCAAGGATAGAGATATAGCGAGGGACACCCCGGAGGATTTAGCTCCGGGGTGTTTTCACGTCCAGGGCACCGGGGGCATACCATGGGGTGAGTACAAAGGAGGTGCCACAATGGAGGAATATCTCATCACCGCACGTTCCGTCACCCATGCACAGCGCATGGCACAGGTGCTGGAGCGGCGGGGGCTGCGGGTGGCGGTAGCCCGCGCGCCCATGGGGCTGACGGGGAAGGGCTGCGGCTATGTGCTGCGGCTGCGGGGAAGGCCGCGTATGGAGGCGGCACTGCGGCTGCTGTGGGAGGCGGGCTTCGTGCCCACACAGGTTTTTCGCCGTCGTGACGACGGCTATGAAGAGGTGGAAGTATGATCTATTTTGACGCGGGAGCGACCACGCTGCAAAAGCCGGAGGCGGTGGCGCGCGCCATGTACCGGGCGGTGGGGACGCTGTCCTCGCCGGGGCGGGGCAGCTATCCCGCCACACGGGCGGCGGAGGAGACGGATCTCGCCTGCCGCAGTCTGGCGGCGGAGCTGTTCGGCGTGGACGACCCGGAGCGGGTGGTGTTCACGTCCTGCGCCACCCACGGGCTGAATATCGCCATCGGGACGCTGGTGAAGCCGGGGAGCCGCGTGGTGATCTCCGGGTATGAGCACAACGCCGTCACCCGGCCGCTCCACGCCATCGAGGACGTGGAGATCGTCGTGGCGGACGCGCCGCTGTTCGCTCCGGAGGAGATGGTGAGGCAGTTCGCCGCCGCACTGGAAACGCCCGCCGACGCGGTGATATGCACCCATGTGTCCAACGTGTTCGGCTACCGCCTGCCGGTGGAGCGCATCGCGGAGCTGTGCCGGGAGCGGGGCGTGCCCTTTGTGCTGGACGCCTCACAGTCCGCCGGGATGGTGCCGGTGGATATGACCGCGCTGGGCGCGGCGTTTGCTGCCATGCCGGGGCACAAGGGGCTGTACGGCCCGCAGGGCACGGGGCTGCTGCTGTGCGGCGCGGAGCCGGTGCCGCTGCTGCGGGGAGGCACCGGGTCACAGTCGCTTTTGCAGGAGATGCCGCAGGAGCTGCCCGACCGGCTGGAGCCGGGCACGCACAATATGCCGGGGATCGCGGGGCTGGCGGAGGGGCTGCGCTTCGTAAAAAGCCGGGGCGCGGCGGTTATCGGCGGTCACGAGCGGCAGCTGGCGCGGCGGTGCGCCGAGCGGCTGCGGCGGCTGCACGGTGTGGAGGTGTTTTTCGCGCCGGAGGACGCGGTGCAGACCGGCGTGCTCAGCTTCCGCGTGGACGGGTGGGACTGCGAGGAGCTGGGGGAATCGCTGGCGGAGCGGGGCGTTGCCGTGCGTGCGGGGCTGCACTGTGCGCCGCTGGCTCATCGGACGGCGGGAACGCTGGACACCGGCACGGTGCGATGCAGCTTTTCCGCCTTCAACACGGAGGCGCAGGTGGACGAATTTGCTCGAATCATGCGCCAAAACCTTCGTTAAACTGCAAAATTGTTCACATAATTTTTTGTTGCATTTTCCCAATATTTTTTATATAATGTTAGTATCTATGATTATGCAAATTTTGTGCCCAAAACGGAAAGGGTGACAACATGGAAAAGGTACTGGCGTTTTTGGAAAGTATTGGGAATTACTTATTGCTGATACGCGTATCAGACGTGCTGGACATCGTGATCATCGCGTTCCTCGTCTACAATCTGCTGCGTATGGTAAAGAGTACCCGTGCGGAGAATATCCTCAAGGGCGTGGTGGCGTTCCTGCTGGTGTTGTGGATGGTGGACATCTTGCAGTTGAACACCATCGCGTATATTATGAAGAATCTGGTGCAGGTGGGTATCCTTGCGATCATCATTCTGTTCCAGCCGGAGATACGGCAGATATTGGAGAAGGTGGGCAGCCGCAACATCAAGCTGCTGCGGGTGTTCAACGACCCCAAGCAGCAGTCGGAGCTGGAGACCGCCATCGACCAGACGGTCATCGCGTGCAGTGAAATGTCCCAGAGCAAGACAGGCGTTTTGATCGTGTTCGAGCGGGACATCCATCTGGACGACATGGTGCGGAGCGGTACGACGCTGGACGCCGCCGTTTCCTCCGAGCTGCTGAAGAATATTTTCTTCGTGAAGGCTCCCATGCACGACGGCGCGGTGATCATCCGCCACGGGCGGATACTGGGCGCGGGCTGTATGCTGCCCTTGAGCAAAAACGTGAACCTCAGCCGTGATTTGGGTATGCGCCACCGGGCGGGGATCGGCATGAGCGAGAACTCCGACGCGGTGGTGGTCATCGTCTCGGAGGAGACAGGATCCATCTCCGTGGCGATCGGTGGGATGCTGAAGCGGCATTTGAAGCCGGAGACGCTCAGCAAGCTGCTGCGGAACGAGCTGATGCCCCCGGAGGACGAGGCGGAGGAGAAGCCCCGCCGGACGCTGGCGGAACGGCTGACCTTCAAGAGAAAGGGGGAGGGCGACGATGTCGAAACGAACCTTTAATGACGGCACCCCCAAGAAGGGGGAGCAGGATCCCCGGTTGAACCGCAGCGCGGCGGCGCGGATCATTGTCTCGATTTTGGTCGCCATCGCGCTGTGGGTCTATGTGGATGTGGACAGGGCACCGGAGAGCACCCGAACCATACGGGATATTCAGGTGGAGTTTTCCGGGGAGAACACGACGCTGGCGGAAAAGAATCTGATGCTGCTGTCGGGGTATGATACGACCATCGACTTGAAGATACGGGGCCCGAAGCGGGAGCTGGTGAAGATGGACAGAAACAATGTCCGGATCATCGCCAGCACGTCCAGCATTGACTCCGTGGGCGTACACCAGCTGGATTACACGGTCAGCTTCCCCGACGGCGTGGTTCGCACCAATGTCAGCGTGGAGAAGGCGAGCCTGAGCCAGATCACCGTGACGGTGGGCGAGCTGTACACCAAGGAGATACCCGTGGAGTGCGAGATCGTCGGCGAGGTCGCCGAGGGCTACTTCACCGGCGAGACGGTGCTGGATCCGGAGGTGCTTACCCTGCGGGCGCAGCGGGACGACCTGCTGAACATCAGCTGCGCCAAGCTGACGGTGGACATCAGCGGCGCGACGCGGTCTGTGGTGCAGACGGTGGACGTGCAGCTGTACGACTACAACGGCAACCCGGTGGAGAACGGCAATATCCGCACCAACGCCAGTCTGATACAGGCGAAGGTGCCGGTGCTGACCACCAAGGAGGTGGAGCTGGCGATGGAGTTCGAGGGCGTGCCGGGAGCGGCGATGAACAGCATCTCCTGCGAGATCACCCCCAAGACCGTGCGGCTGAACGGCGAGGCGGACGTACTGGCATCCATTGACAAGCTGGTGCTTGCCACGCTGCACGTGGACGATCTGGCTCTGCACCAGCAGAGCAGCTATGTGGTCACGCCGCCGGACGGCACGTGGCTGGTGAACGGCAACGAGGTCGCCGCGGTGGAGATCACACTGGAGGGGATCAGCGAGACGGTGGTGACGGTCAATGAGGCGGTTTTTGACAAGCTGCCCAACGGAATGTACGCCGCCATGCCCTCCGGAGGACTGAGCGTGAGGCTGTGGGGTCTCAGCGAGGAGATCGAGGAGATCACCGAGGAGAATCTGCGGGTGACGGCGGACATGAGTGCCGTCACGGGCCCCGGCACCATCACCGTACCGGTGACGGTCACAGTTAGTGGGTTCAGCGACGTGACGGTGCGCGGCACCTATGAGCTGACGCTGACCGTGACCGATACGCCGCCGCAGGCGGAGCCGGAGGGCACGCCCGCCGGCGGAGACACGGGCGGCGCAACGCCCACCGTGTCCGAGAACACAACAACTACGGTACCTGCCGCACCGGCGGCATGAGGAGAGACAATGACACAGATCGCAACAGTTGAAAAGCTACTGCCCGGAGGGTATGCGGAGATCTCCGTACCCCGGAAATCCGCCTGCGGCCACGACTGCGAGGAGTGCGCCGGCTGCGGCATGACGGGAGCCGCCATCCACGCCCGCGCTAAGAACGACCCCAACGCCCAGCCCGGAGAAAAAGTGGTGGTGGAGAGCAGCACCAAAAAGCTGCTGGGCGTGGTGGCTCTCGTATACCTGCTGCCGGTGGTGGGATTCCTGCTGGGGTATTTCCTCAGCGAAGGACTTGCCGAGAACTGGCGGTACGGCATCGCCTTTCTGGCGTCGGCGGCATCCTACCTGCCCAGCGTGTTCTACGACCGCTACGCACGGCGGAAGGAGACGCTGACATACAACATTCTGCGGGTACTCTAAGGGATGTTCGGCTATGTGCGCCCCTCCGACGACCGCCTGTCGGCGCAGGACAGAGAGGTGTTCCGCGCCGCATACTGCGGGCTGTGCCACACGCTGGGACAGCGGTACGGGCTGGCAGGGCGGATGATCCTCAACTATGATCTGACGTTTCTGGCGATGGTGCTGTCGGAGGGAGCGGGGGAGACGTGCGGCAGACGCTGCGCCGTCCATCCCCTGCAAAAGAGGAGCTGCGCCGCCTGCGACCCGGCACTGGACACGGCGGCGGATATGAGCGTGATCCTGTCCTACTGGCAGATGCGGGACGGCGTTGCCGACCACGGCTTCTGGGGCGGGCTGAAATACCGGATAGCGTCCGCGCTGCTGCGCCCCGCGTACCGGAAGGCGCGGGAGAATCTGCCGTGGTTCGACCGGGGGACGCAGGAGAAGCTGTCGGCTCTCGCCGCGCTGGAGGCGGAGAAATGCCCGTCGCTGGACGCACCGGCGGACGCGTTCGCGTCGCTGCTGTCGCTGGCGTCACAGCAGGTGGGCGACACCGCGCGCCGGCGGGTGACGGAGCAGCTGCTGTACCATCTGGGGCGGTGGGTGTACCTGATCGACGCGGCGGACGACTTGAAAAAAGACGTGACCACCGGCGGCTATAACCCGCTTGCGCTGTGCTTCGCGACGGAAAACGGCGCGCTGAACGAGGCGGACAGGCAGTCGCTGACCGTCACGCTGGACGGCTCCGTCCGCGCGATGGCAGCTGCGTTTGAGCTGCTGGACGAGACGAAATACACACCGATCCTCCGTGCCACGGTGTACGAGGGGTTATACGCCGTGGGAGCTGCCGTGCTGAACGGCACCTTCCGGAAGCGGCGGAAGCGGAAAGAACCTATACGAAAGGCGGACACGGACTATGCGTGATCCCTATCAGGTGCTGGGGGTGCCCAGCACCGCCACCGATGAAGAGGTAAAGAAGGCGTACCGCGATCTGGCGAGGAAGTACCATCCGGATAACTACCACGACAATCCGCTGGCCGATCTGGCGCAGGAGCGCATGAAGGAGATCAACGAGGCTTACGAGACGGTGCAGTCCCAGCGGAAGGCGGCGCGGAGCGGCGGCGGGTATACCGGTGGCTATCAGACCGGGTATCAGTCGCCGTACCAGAATGGCTACCAGAGCAGCGGACGGTACCAGCGTGTGCGTATGGCGATCACGCAGGGCGACCTGAATCTGGCGGAGGAGTTGCTGAACGCCAGCAGCGACCATGACGCGGAATGGAATTTTCTCAAGGGTGCCATCTGTTACCGCCGGGGCTGGCTGGACGAGGCGCGGCAGTATTACCAGACCGCCGTTACCATGGCTCCGGACAACCCGGAGTACCGGCGGGCCTTGGACATTCTGGAGGGGCGCGGCACGGCGTACCGCCCCGACGGGTACGGCAACGTGACCACCGGCACCTGCGACAGCGGCGATTGCTTCCGCCTGTGCGGCGCCGCGCTGTGCTGCAACGCCTTCGGCGTGCCCGCCTGCTTCTTTTGCTGATTTTGTATACCGCCGGGGACGCGTCCCCGTTTTACTAAAATGAAGGAGTTGATCCCGTGGTCAAGAGTATGACCGGCTATGGCCGCGCCCGCGAGATGCGCGGCGGCAGAGACATCACCGTGGAGGTGCGTTCCGTCAACAACCGCTATCTGGATTGTACCGTGAAGATGCCGCGCGCCTATATCTTCGCAGAGGACGCCATCAAGACCCGTGTGCAGCAGGCGATCTCCCGCGGCAAGGTGGATGTGTTCGTCACCATTGATACCTCCGGTGCCGATGTGGCGGTGGTGCAGGTGAACGATGGGCTTGCCAAGGGCTATTACGATGCGCTGACGAAGCTGAAGGAGATGTTCTCCCTGTCCGGCGACATTACGCCGGAGGTGCTTGCGAAATTCCCTGACGTGCTGACCGTCACCAAGGCGGAGGAGGACGTGGAGGCTATCGCCGCCGACATCTGCGCCGTGCTGGAGGAGGCATTGACCGCCTACAACGCCATGCGTACCGTGGAGGGGGAGAAGCTGTCACAGGACGTAAGCTCCCGCGTGGACACCATCGAAGCCACTGTGGGCAGAGTGGAGGAACAGTCGCCCCAGACGGTGGAGGCATACCGCCTGCGGCTGGAAGCGAAGATGCAGGAGGTGCTGCAATCCACCACCATCGACGAGAGCCGTATCATCACCGAGGCGGCGATCTTCGCCGACAAGGTGGCGGTGGACGAGGAGACGGTGCGCCTGCACAGCCACATCGCCCAGCTGCGGGATATGCTGCAAAGCAGCGAGCCGGTGGGGCGGAAGCTGGATTTTCTGATCCAGGAGGTCAACCGCGAGTGCAACACCATCGGCTCCAAGTGCAACGATCTGAACGTTGCCCGCGACGTGGTGAACATGAAGGCAGAGGTGGAGAAGATCCGCGAGCAGGTACAGAACATGGAGTGAGGAGGCCGGTATGCAGTTTATCAATATTGGCTTCGGCAATCTGGTTTCCGCCCAGCGGCTCATCGCCGTGGTCAGCCCCGATTCCGCGCCGGTGAAGCGTCTGGTGCAGGAATCCCGTGACCGGGGGATGCTCATTGACGCCACCTACGGCAGAAAGACCGCCTCCGTGCTGATCATGGACAGCGACCACGTGGTGCTGTCCGCGCTGGCGGCGGAGCGGCTGGCTCCGCGGCTGGGCATGGCTGTGGAGGATTTGACAGAGGAGGAAGAATAAGCCTTGCATAAGATAGGAAAGACATTTATCATATCCGGTCCCTCCGGCGTGGGTAAGAGCACCGTGCTCCACCAGCTGTTTCAGGGACGGGACGATCTGTATTTCTCCGTTTCCGCCACCACCCGCGCACCGCGGGAGGGGGAGAAGGACGGCGTGGATTACCACTTCATTCAGGCGGACGAGTTCCGCGACATGATCGCCGCCGACGCGTTTCTGGAATACGCCGAGTACGTGGGCAACTTCTACGGAACGCCCAAGATGTACGTGGACGATGCCATGGCGCGTGGTAAGGACGTGATCCTGGACATCGAGCGGCAGGGCGCGGTGCAGGTGTGCGCCAAGCGTCCGGAGGTGGTGCGTATCTTCATCGCGCCCCCCAGCTGGAAGGAGCTGGAACGCCGGTTGACCGCCCGCGGCACCGACACGCCGGAGAAGGTGCAGAAGCGTCTCATCCGGGCGCAGGTGGAGCTGGAGAAGGCGGGGGATTACGACTACTTCGTGATCAACGACACGGTGGAGAACGCAGTGAGCGAGCTGCGCGCCATCCTGTGCGCCGAGCACTGCAAGCCCGCCGAGCGGATGGGCTCCATCCTCAATGAGAAATGAGTGAACGCGGCGCAGCCGCGTATCGGAAATATATGTAAAACGAAAGGAAATGATCGTTATGTCTATGCTGTATCCCGCTATGAACAAGCTGACCGAGTATATCCCTAACCGCTACATGATGGTGAATGTGGTGGCGCGCCGCGCCCGCCAGATCGCCGCCGAGGCGGAGGTCAACAGCGAGCATCTGACGGAAAAGCCCGTGACGCTGGCAATCGCCGAGGTAGCGGAGGGCAAGTTTGTCAGTGACCCCGTGATCGAGGAAGACGAAGCCTGAGATGGCGACCGTCGCTAAAGTGGCTGTACAGGCAGCCACTTATGCCATCGACAAAGCCTATGACTATCTGGTGCCGGAGACGCTGGAGACCAAAGTGGGCTGCCGTGTGCTGGTGCCCTTCGGCAGAGGGAACCGTCTCAGCGAGGCGGTGATCCTGTCCCAGCGGCAGGAAGTGCCGGACAAGCCCCTGAAGGCGGTGCGCTCCCTGCTGGACGAGGAGCCGATCCTCACAGAGCAGGAGCTGCGGCTGGTGTTATGGATGACGCGGCGGTACTTCTGCACGTTCTATGACGCGCTGCACACCGTTCTGCCCGCCGCCGTGTGGTATCACTACCGGGAGACGTGGACGCTGGTGCGTCCGCCTCTGGAGCCGTCGCGGCAGGAGGCGGCGATCTGCCGGCTTCTGGCGGACGGGTCACTGACCACGGAGAAGCTGCGGCAGGCGTTGGGCGACGACGTGGAGGTGCGGCTTCGCCGCATGGCGAAGGCCGGGCTGCTGCGCTGCGAAAAGGAGCAGCGGCGGAAGGTGCAGGACAAGATGGTGCTGTTCGTCCGTCTGGCCGTCTCCGAGGAGGAGGGGCTGACGCTGGCGGGGAGATCCCAACGGCGGAAGGACGCGGTGCGCTTTCTGGCGCAGAACGGCGAGACCGCCATGCACGATCTGCTATATTTCTCCGGCGTGACGCGCCAGACGGTCACCGCGCTGGAAAAATGCGGCGCGGTGACGTTCCGGGAGCAGGAGGAGTACCGTATCTCCGAAAAGCAGTACGCTGTAAAGCCGGAACCGTTGACACTGAACGACCAGCAGAGCCGGGTGTGCGAAGCCCTTTTGGCGCAGATACGCACCGGCGAGGCGGGCGTTACGCTGCTGCGGGGCGTTACCGGCAGCGGCAAGACCGTGGTGTACATCCGTCTGGCGCAGGAGCTGCTGAAGCTGGGGAAGTCCGTGATGATCCTCGTTCCGGAGATCGCGCTGACGCCCCAGATGATGGCGCGGTTCACCGCCTATTTCGGGCATGAGGTGGCACTGCTCCACAGCGGACTGCGGATGACGGAGCGGTACGACCAATTCAAGCGGCTGCGCCGCGGCGAGGCACATATCGTGCTGGGCACCCGCTCGGCGGTGTTCGCGCCGCTGGAAAAGCTGGGGCTTATCATCATGGACGAGGAGCAGGAGGGGTCGTACCAGTCGGAAAACGCCCCGTGCTACCACGCCCGCGATGTGGCGAAATACCGCTGTGCGCTGGAGGGCGCACGGCTGCTTCTCGGCTCTGCCACACCCACGGTGGAGACGTATTACCGCGCACGGCAGGGGGACTATGACCTGCTGGAGCTGACGGAGCGGTACAACCAACAGGCGTTGCCGCAGGTGGTGATGGCTGATCTGCGGCAGGAGCTGCGGGAGGGGCACAGCACCATCATCAGCCGCCCGCTCCAAGAGGAGCTGGCGAAGAATATCGCCGCCGGTGAGCAGAGCATCCTATTTCTGAACCGGCGGGGCAGCAGCCGCCAGCTGCTGTGCCCACAGTGCGGCTATGTGCCGGAGTGCCCGCGGTGCAGTGTGTATCTGACGTACCACAGTGCCAACGACCGGCTCATGTGCCACTACTGCGGTTATTCCCAGCGGGCACCGGAGCGGTGCCCGGAATGCGGCGGCACGCTGAAGCACATCGGCTTCGGCACCCAGCGGGTAGAGGAGGAGCTGCGGGAGCTGTTTCCCGGCACGGAGGTGCTGCGTATGGACGCGGACACCGTGGCGGCGGGACACGAGGTGTTGCTGCGGGAATTTGAGCAGCGGCGCATACCCATTCTGCTGGGCACCCAGATGGTGGCAAAGGGGCTGGACTTCCCTAATGTGACGCTGGTGGGCGTGCTGAGTGCGGATCTGTCCCTGTATGTGGACAACTACCGCGCCGCGGAGCGCACCTTCAACCTGCTGACGCAGGTGGTGGGACGCGCCGGACGCGGCGAAAAGGCGGGACGCGCCGTCATACAGACGTATACGCCGGAAAACGACGTGATACAGGCTGCGGCGGCGCAGGACTACGAGCGGTTTTACCGTGCGGAGGCCGCTATGCGGAAGCTGCGGCGTGATCCGCCCTTTGCCGACCAGTTCACTGTCACCGTCACCGGGCAGGAGGAGACGCCGGTACGCAACGCCATTGAGCTGCTGCGGCAGGGCATCTGCGACGCCGTGAAGAGCCAGCCCTACGAGTCAATGGGACTGGAGATCATCGGGCCGGCACCGGCACCGGTGGTGAAGGTCAACGGTATCTATCGCTACCGCCTTCTGGTGCTGGGGCAGAACACCGCGCCGGTGCGGGAGCTGCTGGCGGGCTTTATGCGCGCCTTTACGCAGCGGAGTGAAAACCGCCGCCTGCACATCTACACCGATTGCGACAGAATGGATTGAATCTGAGAATAAAGAGGTAATTACTATGGCTTTACGGAAGATCGCCTTGCAGGGCGAGGAGTGCTTGGAGAAGGTCTGCCGCCCCGTTACGGATTTCAACGGACGGCTGCACACGCTGCTGGACGACCTGGCGGACACGCTGGAGGAGTCCGGTGGTGTGGGTCTTGCCGCGCCGCAGGTGGGCGTGCTGCGCCGCGCCGTGGTGGTGCTGGACGAGGAGGAGCAGCTCATTGAGCTGGTGAACCCGGAGATCATCCGCACGGAGGGGGAGCAGACCGGTCTGGAGGGCTGCTTGAGCGTCCCCGGAAAATACGGCGTGGTCACACGCCCGGAGATCGTGCGCGTCCGTGCACAGGATCGGGACGGTAACTGGTTTGAGGTGGAAGACGAGGGGCTGACCGCCCGGTGCTTCTGCCACGAGATCGAGCATCTGGACGGCCATCTGTTTGTGGAGCACACCGACCATCTGATGGAGGGTGAGGAGCTGCAAAGATGGCTGGAGGAGCACGCCGACGAGTACGAGATCGAGGAAAACGAGGACGGAGAATAATGCGTATACTGTTCATGGGCACGCCGGATTTCGCCGTGGCGTCCCTCAAGCGGCTGGTGGAGGACGGGCACGAGGTCTGCGGCGTTTTCACCCAGCCGGATAAGCCGAAAAATCGCGGGATGAAGCTGATCGCACCGCCTGTAAAGGAATATGCCGTTACACAGGGTATTCCCGTATACCAGCCCTTGAAGATGAGGGACGGCACCGCGCTGGAGCTGGTGCGCTCCCTGAATCCGGAGCTGATCGTGGTGGCGGCCTATGGGCGGATACTGCCGGAGGACATTCTGAACGTGCCGAAGCACGGCTCCATCAACGTCCACTCGTCGATTCTGCCGAAGTACCGCGGGGCGGCCCCCATCAACTGGGCGATCCTCAACGGAGACGCGGTGACGGGTGTTTCCATCATGTATATGGCGAAGGAGCTGGACGCGGGCGACGTGATTCTGTGCAGGGAGACTGCCATCGACCCGGACGAGGACGCGCTGGCTTTAACGGCACGGCTGGCGGAGCTGGGCGCGGACGCCCTCCACGACGTCGTTGCACAGCTGGAAAACGGCACGGCGCAAAGGGTCGAGCAGGATCACAGCGCGTACACCTACGCGCCCATGCTGGATAAAAGCCTGTCGCCGCTGGACTTTTCCAAGACGGCGCGGCAGCTGCACGATCAGGTGCGCGGACTGGTGCCATGGCCCAGCGCGACCATGACGCTGGCGGGAAAAACGGTGAAGGTGCACCGCACCGCCGTGGGGGAGGCGACCTCCGCACCGGCGGGCAGCGTAGTGAAGGCGGACAAATCGGGCTTGGCGATCGCCTGTGGCGACGGCCGGTGCCTGCAAATCTTAGAGTTACAGGGTGAGGGCGGCAAGCGCATGGCGGCGGCGGATTATCTGCGCGGCCATCCGGTGCCGCTGGGGCTGTGACGCCCCGCGACGCCGCGCTGGAGGCTCTGCTGCAAATGGAGCGCAGGGGCGCGTGGTCTGACGGCAGCTTGAAGCGCATTACGGCGCAGGCGGGTCTGGACGGACGGGACGCGGCACTGTGCACGCACCTGACCTACGGCGTGGTGCAGAACAGGACGCTGCTGGATTTCTATATCGACGGCTGGTGCAGCCAGAGGGCGGCACGGCTGGAGACGGTGGTGGCGTGTGCGCTGCGGCTGGGCATCTATCAGATCCTGTTCATGGACAAGGTGCCCGACAGGGCGGCTGTCCACGAGACGGTGGAGCTGGTGAAGCGGCACGGCAAGAGCCGCGCCGCGGGGATGGTAAACGCCGTGCTGCGGAAATGCGCGGCAAGTAAAAACGCTTTACCGCCGCTGCCGCACAAGGGCGCGGCGGAACGGCTGACCGTGCAGTACAGCCATCCCAAGTGGCTGGTGGAAAGGCTGATCGCACTGGTGGGCGAGCAGGAGGCAGAGGAATTCCTGCGCTTGGACAACGAGCCGGTGCCCACGGTGATTCAGACGAACACACTGAAAACAACGCCGGACGCGCTGGCGGAGGAGCTGCGCGCTTCGGGCGTGCAGGTACAGGCGCACCCGTGGCTGACAGGCTGCTTCGAGGTGACGGGCACCGGCGACATGGCGCGGCTGCCCGCCTTCGCGGAGGGTCGCTGCACCGTGCAGGACGCGGCGGCGCGGCTGACGGCGATGGTGACGGGGGCGCGGAAGGGCGACCGGGTGCTGGACGTATGCGCCGCGCCGGGGGGAAAGTCCTTCGCCATGGCGATGCAGATGGAGGATCAGGGGGAGATACGCTCCTGCGACATCCATCCCCACAAATTGAAGCTGATCGAGAGCGGTGCGGCGCGGCTGGGCATTACCTCCGTGCGGACGGCTCTTGCCGACGGGCGGGAACGCCACGCGGCATGGACGGGACAGGCGGATGTGGTGCTGGCGGACGTGCCCTGCTCCGGGCTTGGCATTATCCGGAAGAAGCCGGACATACGCTGGAAGGATCCCGCGCCGCTGGCGCAGCTGCCGCCCATTCAGGCGGCGATACTGGACAACGCCGCCGGGTATGTGCGTCCCGGCGGGGTGCTGGTGTACTCCACCTGCACGGTGCTGCCGGAGGAAAACGGCGGTGTGACGGAGGCGTTTTTAAGGGCGCATCCGGAGTTTACGAAGGAAGAATTTACCCTGCCGGGCGTGGGCACCTGGGGCGGCGACGTGACGCTGTGGCCCCAGAGGCACGGAACGGACGGATTTTATATCTGCCGTATGCGGTGCAGGGGATAACGCCAAGGAGCGAGTTTATGACCGACATCAAATCCATGACCGAGGACGAGCTGACCTCCTTTTTCAAGGGAATGGGACAGCCCGCGTTCCGGGCGCGGCAGGTTTTTACGTGGCTGCACCGGGGCGTTCGCTCCTTCGACGAGATGACAGACCTCTCCAAGCCGCTGCGCGCACAGCTGGCGGAGACAAGCTGCATCACCGCGCCCATGGTAGCGCGGAAGCAGGTATCCAAGCTGGACGGCACCATAAAGTATCTGTGGGAGCTGGCGGACGGCAACTGCATCGAAACGGTGCTCATGCAGTACCACCACGGCAATACGGTGTGCATCTCGTCACAGGTGGGGTGCCGCATGGGGTGCGCCTTCTGCGCCAGCACCATCGCGGGAAAGGTGCGGGATCTGCGCCCCTCGGAGCTGCTGGATCAGGTGCTTTTCACCCAGCTGGACAGCGGACTGCCCGTGTCCAACATCGTGCTGATGGGCATTGGCGAGCCGCTGGACAACATGGATAACGTGCTGCGGTTTCTGGAGCTGGTAAACAGCCCCAACGGGCTGAACATCGGTATGCGGCACATCAGTCTATCCACCTGCGGCGTGGTGCCGGGGATCGACGCGCTGGCGGAGAAGCAGCTGCAGCTGACGCTGTCGGTGTCGCTCCACGCGCCGGACAGCGAGACGCGGAGCCGCATTATGCCGGTGAACCGCGCGTATGATGTGGAGACGCTGTTTGCCGCCTGCCACCGGTATTTTCAAAAGACGGGGCGGCGGATCAGCTTCGAATATGCCATGATCGACGGCGTAAACGACCACGACTGGCAGGCGGAGCTGATCGCAAGGAAGCTGAAGGGGATGCCGGGGCACGTGAATCTGATCCCGCTGAACGACGTGGTGGAGAGCCCCTACAAGCCCAGCAAGCGGGTGGGAGCCTTCCAGCAGAAGCTGGAAAGCCTTGGCGTGACCGCCACCGTCCGCAGGAGCCTCGGCGGGGACATTGACGCGTCCTGCGGGCAGCTGAGACGGAAAGAAATGATGGAAAAAGGACAACTGTAACGGTATAAACCTTTACAGGATAAAAGGATGTGATAACGTGAAAATGTGGGGTATCACCAACACCGGTCTGGTGCGTAGTGAGAACCAGGACGCCTATACGGTGTTCGAGACGGGGGTATTTCATGGGGCGGTGGTCTGCGACGGCATGGGCGGCACCAGCGGCGGACAGGTGGCAAGTGCCATCGCCGTGTCCCGGTTTGAAAAGGAGCTGTGCGCCACTCTCCGGGACGACATGACGGCGGAGCAGGTGCGGCAGGCGGTGCTCAGTGCCATCGCCTGCGCCAACGACGACATTCGGCAGGAGGCGGCGCGAAACAGCGACTATCAGCACATGGGGACGACCCTCGTGTGTGCGGTGACGACGCCGGAATGGGCGATGATCGGCAATATCGGCGACAGCCGCGCCTACCACATTACGGCGGAGGGGATATTCCAGATCTCGCGGGATCATTCGGTGGTGGAGAGCATGGTGGCGAAGGGAGATCTGACGCCGTTGGAGGCGCGGACGCACCCCAACCGCAACCTTATCACGAGGGCACTGGGTCCGGACATCCACGCCAAGGCGGATACCTTTGAGCTGACATGGCACAGGGATGAGTTCCTGCTGCTGTGCTCCGACGGGCTGGTGAACACCGTATCGGATCAGGAGATGCTCTTTGAGGTGCTCCACGACGGGGACGTGAACGAGTGTCTCGACCACATGCTGCAAATATCGCTTCAGCGCGGCGCACCGGACAACATCACGGCGGTGCTGCTGCTGAACGGGGAAGGGAGATGACCACATGGATCAGTACATCGGAAAAATGCTGGACGATCGCTATGAGATACTGGAGCTGATCGGCTCCGGCGGCATGGCGAACGTCTATAAGGCACGGTGCCACCGGCTCAACCGCCTTGTGGCCATCAAGATATTGAAAAGCGATCTGGCGGACAACGCCGATTTCCGCCGCCGGTTCCACGACGAGTCCCAGGCGGTGGCGCAGCTGAGCCACGCCAACATCGTGTCGGTCTACGACGTGTCCACCAACCCGGACTTGGAGTACATCGTCATGGAGCTGATCGACGGCATTACGCTGAAGCAGTACATGGAGCGGCGCGGACGCATGGACTGGCGGGAGTCGCTGCATTTCATCACGCAGATCATGCGGGGATTGAGCCACGCCCACAGCCGGGGGATCATCCACCGGGACATCAAGCCCCAGAATATTATGGTGCTGCGGGACGGCAGCGTGAAGGTGGCTGATTTCGGCATCGCCTGTCTTGCCAACGCGGGGCAGACGCTGACGCAGGAGGCTCTCGGCTCGGTGCACTATATCTCGCCGGAGCAGGCACGCGGGGACAGGATCGACGCACGGTCGGACATCTATTCCGCCGGCGTGGTGCTGTATGAAATGCTCACGGGACGGCTGCCCTTCGAAGGGGACAACGCCGTGTCCGTGGCGATACAGCATCTCAGCTCCGTGCCGCTGGCACCGCGGGACATCGACCCCAGCATCCCGGAGCCGCTGGAGCTGATCTGCATGAAGGCGATGAACAGTGACCCCAACAAGCGGTACGCCTCGGCGGACGACATGATCGAGGATCTGGAGAAGTTCCGGAGGGATCCCTCCGTGGATATGGACTATATCCGGCAGGAGCTGAAAACGCCCGCCTCCGCCGACAGCGAGCCGACCATGCCCATTCCCACGGCGCAGGTCGCCTCCGCCGTGAAGAAGCACACGGGCGACGTGCTCCGCACGGAGGCGGAGGACGACGAACCGCCCCGCCGGGACAAGAAGTCGGTGGCGATCATCGCAGGGATATTCGCGGCGGCGGTGCTGCTGGTGGTGCTGCTGTTCAAGCTGATTTTGGGCGATTTCGGCCCTGCGGGAAGCAATAAGGACTACATCGTGCCCGACGTTCGCGGCAAGACCGTGGAGGAGGCACAGGAGATGGAGGGTGTGAAGGACATCTTCCACATCGAGGTGCAGGGCACGCGGGTGACCACGGACTATGAGCCGGGGCAGATCGTGGAGCAGGATCCGGCGGCAGGCCGCACGAGAAAGAGCAATCTGTTCATTCAGGTCTACGTGGCAGAGGCACCGGAGCAGGTGATGATGAAGGATCTGGTGGGGATGGAGTACCGGCAGGCGCGGGTGTTCCTGACGGATCTGGGGCTGAACCTGAAAATCGAGAGCGAGACGGAAAGCTCCGACAAATATTCCGCCAATACGGTCATCCGCACCGTGCCGGCGAAGGACGAGGCACTGACTGCGGGGCAGACCGTGACCATCTATTACAGCACGGGTCCCAAGTCGGTGGTGGTGCCCACCTTCAAGGGGCAGGACATCGCCAACGCCGTGAAGAACGCCCAGGATATGGGACTGACGGTGGGAGAGATCCTCTACGATCCCTACAACTTCGCTGAGCAGGGACAGGTGGTGGAGCAGAGCATTGAGCCGACCTCCGAGGTGCCCGGCGGCACGAAGATCAATTTCACCGTCAGCGGCACGCGGAGCGGCGGCGACACCGAGGTATCGAGGGTGGTGGAGTTCACCATGCCCGCAGATATGGAGGGGATGCTGAAGGTGGAGTTTGAGCAGGACGGCAGTATTCTGGACAGCCAGTACCTGAGCGCGTCTCTGGGGAAGGTGACGTATACGTTCACCGGCAAGGCGGGCACCACGTCGTATGTCTGCGCGTACTTCACCAGCGTGAACACGGAGGCGACGAAGGTATCCCCCATTCAGGAGGTCAGCTTTTGAGCCGGGGGCGCATTGAAAAGGCTCTCAGCGGGTTTTACTACGTGAACACCGGCAGGGAGACGCTCCAATGCCGTGCCCGCGGGAAGTTCCGGAAGGAGGGACTCAGCCCGCTGGTGGGCGACTGGGTGCAGGTACGGGAGCTGGGCGGCGGCGAGGGCTTCGTGGAGGCGGTGGAGACGCGGCGAAACGTGTTTTCCCGCCCTGCGGCAGCCAACATCGACCAGCTGGTGATACTGGCGTCCGCCGCCGTACCGGTGACGGAGCCGTATCTCATTGACCGCATCGCCGCCATCGCCGCCCTGAAGGGCTGCGACGTGCTGGTGTGTCTGAACAAGTGCGACCTTGACCCGGCGGAGGGGCTGTACGGCATTTACAGCCGCTCCGCCATCCCGGTGCTGCGTATCAGCGCGGAGACCGGCGAAGGGCTGGACGCGCTGCGCCGCGCCATCGCCGGGAAGCTGAACGCCTTCACCGGGAACTCCGGCGTAGGGAAATCCAGCGTACTGAATGCGCTGGTGCCGGGGCTACAGCTGCCGGTGGGCGAGGTCAGCAAGGCTTTGGGTCGGGGACGGCACACCACGCGGCACGTGGAGCTGTTCCCGCTGGGCGGCGGAACGTACGTGATCGACACGCCGGGTTTCTCCTCCTTCGACACGGAGGAGATGGATCTGAAGCTGAAGGAGCACCTGCCGGAGACATTTCCGGAGTTCGCGCCCTACGTGGGGGAGTGCCGGTTCACCGGCTGCACCCACACGAAGGAGAAGGGCTGCCGGGTCTTGCAGGCGGTGAAGGACGGCGACATTCCCGTCAGCCGCCACAAGAGCTACCTGCGGCTGTTTGATGAGCTGAAGGACGTGCAGGCGTGGCAGAAAAAATGAAAAAATAAAGCAGCAGGCGG
>URXW01000012.1 GCA_900551995.1 uncultured Eubacteriales bacterium | reverse complement strand
AAGGCGTGCGTGGAGCGAAGCGAATATTTACGTGCCGCTTCGCGGCACGTAAATACCGGCATTATTTCGCCTTTCCGCACGGTACGGCGCAGCCGCACGAAATACTGTGCCCTTTTCCACAAAAATCCACAATATCTTGTGTTTTGTATTGACACCGGGCACATCGCATTGTATACTGGGTAGGACATCTGTTTACGGAGAGGGGTGGTGCACCATGCGGATCGGCGGACTGCGGCAGCTTTCGCTGCTGGATTTCCCCGGCTATGTGGCGTGCACCGTGTTCCTCACCGGCTGCAACCTGCGCTGCCCCTACTGCCACAACCCGTCCCTTGTGCTGCCGGCGGATGCACCGGACGCTCTTTCCGAGGACGCCCTGCTGTCCTTCCTGCACACGCGGCGCAGCAAGCTGGACGGCGTGTGCATCTCCGGCGGCGAGCCGACGCTCCACCGGGAGCTGCCCCAGCTGCTCCGCCGCATCCGTGGGCTGGGCTTCCGCACCAAGCTGGACACCAACGGCACGAATCCCGCCATGCTGGACGCACTTGTGCGGGAGGGGCTGCTGGACTACGTGGCGATGGACATTAAAAACAGCCCCGCCCTCTACCCCCGAACCTGCGGCGGCATAGACCTCCTGTCCCCGGTGCAGGAGAGTGCCGCGCTGCTGCTGCAAGGCACCGTGGACTACGAATTCCGCACCACCGTCTGCGCCCCGCTGCACACGCCGGAGGCGATGGTCGAGATCGGCCAATGGCTGCAAGGAGCCAAGCGGTACTTTCTCCAGCCCTTCGTTGACCCCGGCGCGCTGCTGGGCACCGGCGTCGCACCTCTGACGGACGAAGCCATTTCCGCGCTGCGAGACAGCGTTTTGCCATATATCCCCGCCACCGAGATACGCGGACAATAGACGACACTGTATATAGGGTGAAAATAGAGAGAAAAAGGAGAACGACCATGTATAAAGTCATCAAGCGCGACGGTCACACCGCCGAATTTAACATCAGCCGCATCTCTAACGCCATTATGAAGGCATTCGACGCCACCGGCATCCCCTACACCCCCGATGTCATCGACCTGCTGGCTCTGCAGGTCACGGCGGACTACGCCGGGAAGATCAGGGACGAGCGCATCGGCGTGGAGACCATTCAGGACAGCGTAGAGGCCGTCCTCCAGCGGGCGGGCTACGCCGATGTCGCCAAGGCGTATATCCTCTACCGCAAGAACCGGGAGAAGCTGCGAAACATGAGCTCCACCATTCTGGACTACAAGGGACTGGTGGACGGCTATCTGAAGGTGTCCGACTGGCGGGTGAAGGAGAACTCCACCGTCACCTACTCCGTGGGCGGACTGATTTTGTCCAACTCCGGTGCCATCACCGCCAACTACTGGCTCAGCGAGATCTACGACGACGAGATCGGCGACGCCCACCGCAACGCGGACATCCACATCCACGACCTGTCCATGCTCACCGGCTACTGCGCCGGCTGGAGCCTGAAGCAGCTCATTCAGGAGGGTCTGGGCGGCATCCCCGGCAAGATCACCAGCGCACCTGCCAAGCATCTGGCCACCCTCTGCAACCAGATGGTGAACTTCCTTGGCATCATGCAGAACGAGTGGGCGGGCGCGCAGGCGTTCTCCAGCTTCGACACGTACCTCGCCCCCTTCGTCCGCACGGACAAGCTGGCGTTCGAGGATGTCAAGCACTGTATCGAGAGCTTCGTCTACGGCGTCAACACCCCCAGCCGCTGGGGTACTCAGGCTCCCTTCTCCAATATCACGCTGGACTGGACGGTGCCCGCCGACTTGGCGGAGCAGCCCTGCATCGTGGGCGGCAAGCCCATGGACTTCACCTACGGCGACTGCCAACCGGAGATGGACATGGTCAACAAAGCCTTCATCGAGGTGATGATCGAGGGCGACGCCAACGGCCGCGGCTTCCAGTACCCCATCCCCACCTACTCCATCACCAAGGACTTCGACTGGGGCGAGACGGAGAACAACCGCCTGCTCTTCGAGATGACCTCCAAGTTCGGCACCCCCTACTTCTCCAACTACATCAACTCCGACATGGAGCCCAGCGACGTCCGCTCCATGTGCTGCCGCCTCCGCCTCGACCTGCGGGAGCTGCGTAAAAAGAGCGGCGGCTTCTTCGGCAGCGGCGAGTCCACCGGCTCCGTGGGCGTGGTGACCATCAACCTGCCCCGTATCGCCTACCTCTCCCGGAACGAAGGGGAGTTCTTCTCCCGCCTCGACCACATGATGGACGTGGCGGCGCGGAGCCTGAAGATCAAGCGCACCACCATCGGGCGTCTGATGAACGAGGGGCTGTACCCCTACACCAAGCGGTATCTGGGCAGCTTCGACAACCACTTCTCCACCATCGGTCTGGTGGGCATGAACGAGGCCGGTCTGAACGCCGCATGGCTGCGGAAGGATCTGACCCACGAGGAGGCGCAGGACTTCGCCGTCCGCGTCCTCAACCACATGCGCGAGCGTCTCAGTGACTATCAGGAGCAGTACGGCGACCTCTATAATCTGGAGGCCACCCCCGCCGAATCCACCTCCTACCGCCTCGCCAAGCACGACAAGCAGCGTTACCCCGACATCATCACCGCCCACGAGGGTGCCACCCCCTATTACACCAACTCCAGCCACCTGCCCGTGGGGTACACGGAGGACATCTTCGCCGCTCTGGACGTGCAGGACAAGCTGCAAACGCTGTACACCAGCGGCACGGTGTTCCACGCCTTCCTGGGCGAGAAGCTGCCCAGCTGGCAGTCCGCCGCCGCGCTGGTGCGTAAGATCGCGGAGAACTACGAGCTGCCCTACTACACCCTGTCCCCCACCTACTCCATCTGCGCCGACCACGGCTATCTGGCGGGCGAGCACTTCACCTGCCCGGTCTGCGGCAAAAAGGCGGAGGTATACAGCCGCATCACCGGCTACTACCGCCCGGTGCAGAACTGGAACGACGGCAAGAGCCAAGAGTATCAGGACAGAAAGACGTATCAGGTAAACGATGACGCCATCTGCCCCTCCGCCCGCCCCGCCGCGGCGCAGCCGGAGGTGTCCCGCCCTGCCGGTGACCGCTGCACCCTGTTTGTCACCGCCACCTGCCCCAACTGCCGCGCCGTGAAGCCGCTGCTGCAAAAGGCGGGCGTCCCCTATGAGGAGTGGGACGTGGAGCAGCACATGACCGAGGCGACCTCCCTCGGCTTGACGCAGGCTCCCACGCTGGTGGTCTGGGGGGATACGCCCCAGCTCTACACCGGCGTCGCGAAAATCAAAGAGTTTTTGAAGCAGCGTGCCCACTGACCCCTATCCATAAGGACACATAAAAATACAAGGACGCGGCAGGTGCCAAATGCCTGCCGCGTCCTTGCGTGTCGATAAGCCCCTACTGTATGTGCAGTCTCTCCGCCAGATACGCCTCCGCGTAGTGTACCGCCACCGCGCCGTCGGCGACGGCGGTGACCACCTGCCGCAACGCCTTGGTACGCACATCTCCCACGGCGAACACACCGGGCAATCTCGTGCGGGTGGACTCGTCCGCCACGATGTAGCCGGACTCGTCCAGCGTCAGCTCCTCCCGGAACAGCTCCGTCGCCGGGACGCGCCCCACGCTGACGAACACACCGTCACAGGCGATGTCCCGCTCCGCTCCCGTCTGCACCTCCCGCAGCCGCAGTCCCGTCAGACGCTCTCCGTGCTGCAATGCAGAGACGGTGCTGTTCCAGCAGAACTCCACGTTGGGCGCGCTCATCAGCATCTCGTGATACACCTTCGTCGCCCGCAGGCTGCCGCGGCGGTGGATCAAATAGACCTTCCTGGCGATACGCGACAGCGTCAGCGCGTCCGCCGCAGCGGAGTTGCCGCCGCCCACCACCGCCACAGTCTTGTCCCGGTAGAAGGCACCGTCGCAGGCGGCGCAGTAGTGTACGCCTCTGCCCACCAGCTCCTCCTCGCCGGGAACGCCCAGCGTCCGGGGCACCGCGCCGGTGGCGATGACCACCGTGCGCCCGCGGAACACCTCGTCTCCGGTGTCCAGCACCTTCACCGCGCCGGAAAGCTCTGCCCTACAGACCTCCGCCAGCTCCGTGACCGCGCCGAACCGCTCCGCCCCCTGCTGCATCCTCTCCCCCAGCGTAAAGCCGTCGATCCCCTCTGCAAAGCCGGGGTAGTTGTCGATCTGCTCCGTCAACGCCATCTGCCCTCCGGCGGAGAGCTTTTCCAGCACCACCGTGGACAGTCCGCTTCTGGCGGCATACAGTGCGGCGGTGTACCCGGCGGGGCCTCCGCCTACGATGACCATATCATAAATGTGCTCCATAGTGACCTCCTTGCCGTCCCCCGGACGACTTCTCTACTGGGACTATACCAGCTGTCGCACCCCCTGTCAAGGTCTGCGCTTACCCCTCAAACCCCAGCATGATGCCGCCCTTCTCGGCGTAGTAGCTGCACAGTCCCCGCAGGGGATAGCTTTTCACCTCCGCGCCGGGGAACCGCTGCTGTATCTCCGTGGAAAGCTCCAGCGCGAGAGCCGCGTTCTGGCAGTGTCCCAGCCGCACGCGCCCGCCTTTATACCCCAGCTTCTCCATGGCGGACAGCATGAACTCCCGCGTCTTTCGCAGTCCGCGGCACTTCTCCAGCATCTCCAGCGTCCCCTCCTCGCTGGCCTGCCCCACGGCGCGGATACCGAGCACCCCCGCCATGGTCGCCGCCAGCTTGCTGACCCGCCCGTTCTGTGCAAGGTTGTGCATGGACTCCAGCGCGAACAGCAGGTGCGTCTCCTTCCGGTACGCCTCCACCTCCCGGCACACATCGTCAAAATCTCCGCCCCCGTGCATCACAGCCACCGCCTTCTCCATCAGCAGTGCCGTCTCCGGTCCTGCGGACAGCGTATCCACCACGTAAATGCGGCGGGACGGGTCCCGCTCCTCGCAGTGCTGCTTCGCGGCGCAGGCGGTGCTGTGGCTTCCGGAGAGGCTGCTGGTGATGGTAAAGGCGACCACGTCGCCGCTTTCGCCGAAGGCGTCCTCCCAATCGGAAATGTTGGGACACGCGCTGTAAGAGCGTCCCTTGGTGTTGCGGAGCACCGCCACCATCTCGCCCACGTCGAGGGCTGCGTCGTCGCAGAATTCCTCCGTGTCCGTGCGGATGGTCAGGGGCACGCTGACGAAGTCCACCCCCGGCAGCGTGAGAAGATCGCAGCTGGAATCCGCCACAATACGAATCTGATCCATATTCTATATCCTCCATACGGTCGTATTTAATGAACAACTAACGCTGGCAGTGTATCATTTTTCCTCCCCGGTGTCAACCTCTCCCCCTCTGCTAAGTTATACGCTTTTCTAATACCTCACATTCCCCCCTTGACAACGGTGGTGCCGCATGGTATCATAGCAAAAATTTCGGAGGACGGTGAAGAAAATGTCGTTATCTTGGGGAGACGCCCTGACGCTGCCGCAGGATACCTTTTCCGGCGGCGCGTTCCCTGTTTCCATTGGAGATCGTGTTTTTTCCTCCAAGGGACAGAATTCCTCTTTTATCCTATTACCCGGCTTTGTCGATGTACACGTACATCTGCGAGAGCCGGGTTTTTCTTATAAAGAGACGATCCGCACCGGCACGCTGGCGGCGGCACGGGGCGGCTATACCGCCGTCTGCGCCATGCCCAACCTGAACCCCGTGCCGGACAGCGCGGCGCACCTGCGGCAGCAGCTCGACATCATCCGCCGGGACGCCTCCATCCGCGTCCTCCCCTACGGTGCCATCACCGTGGGACAGCAGGGCACGGAGCTGTCTGCGCTGGAGGAGCTATCTCCCTATGTGGTCGCCTTCTCCGACGACGGCAGGGGCGTCCAGAGCGACGGCATGATGCGCCGCGCCATGGAGACGGCGAAACACCTCGGCAAGCTCATCGTGGCGCACTGCGAGGACAACAGCCTCCTGCGGGGCGGCTATATCCACGACGGTGCCTACGCCCGCGCCCACGGACACCGGGGCATCTGCTCGGAGAGCGAGTGGCGGCAGATCCAGCGCGATCTGGAGCTGGTGCGGGAGACGGGCTGCTCCTACCACGTCTGCCACATCTCCGCCAAGGAGAGCGTCGCCCTGCTCCGTCAGGCAAAGGCAGAGGGGCTGGATGTCACCTGCGAGACGGCTCCCCACTACCTGCTGCTGGACGACTCTCAGCTGGAGGAGGACGGCCGCTTCAAGATGAACCCCCCGCTCCGGGACAAGTCCGACCGGGAAGCACTGCTGGCGGGTCTGACGGACGGCACCATCGACATGATCGCCACGGATCACGCCCCCCACAGCGCGGAGGAAAAGAGCCGCGGGCTGGAAAAGAGTGCCATGGGCATTGTGGGCATCGAGACGGCGTTCCCCCTGCTGTACACCTACCTTGTGAAGCCGGGGATCCTCTCACTGGAGAAGCTGGTGGAGCTGCTCCACACCAACCCCTGCCGCCGCTTCGGCGTCCCCACCGGCGTGACCGCTTCCGCCGTCACCGACTTCACGGTGTTCGATCTCAACGCATCATACGTCATCGACCCGGAGGAATTTCAGTCCATGGGACGCGCCACGCCCTTCGCCGGCTGGACGGTACAGGGACGCTGCCTGCTGACTGTTTCGAACGGCAAGGTCGCTTGGAGCGACGGAACACTTTCCACGAAGGGAGCCGCCACATGAAACAGGTATCGCTGAAAATTCTGGAAAACGCGCCGCTGTCTCAGGGCATCTACCGCCTGCGGCTGGGCGGCGACGTCTCCGCCGTCACCGCCCCCGGCCAGTTCGTCAACATCAAGCTGGACGGCTTCTTTCTCCGCCGCCCCATCTCCGTGTGCGACTGGCAGGCGGGCGAGCTGACGCTGATCTACAAGGTCTTGGGTCACGGCACAGAGCACATGACCCACCTGCCCGTGGGCGCGGTGCTGGACGTGCTCACCGGCCTCGGCAACGGCTACGACCTCGCCCCCGCCGGAGCGCATCCCCTGCTGGTGGGCGGCGGCGTGGGCATCCCGCCCCTGTACGGCCTCGCCAAACGCCTGACGGCGCAGGGCAGGCGTGTCACGGCGGTGCTGGGCTTCAACCGCGCCCAGGAGGAATTTCTCGTGGAGGACTTCCGCGCTCTGGGGGTGAACGTCCTCGTCCTCACCGCCGACGGCAGCGACGGTATCCCCGGTCTTGTCACCGACGGCATGGCTCTGGCGGAGCCTTATACCTACCTCTACACCTGCGGTCCCGAGCCTATGCTCCACGCGGTGTACGACCGCTGCGCTACCTCCGGACAGTTCAGCTTCGAGGAGCGCATGGGCTGCGGCTTCGGCGCGTGCATGGGCTGCTCCTGCCGGACGAAATACGGCAGCAAGCGCATCTGTACCGACGGCCCCGTGCTGGTAAAGGAGGAGATCGTATGGTGAATACATCGGTGACCCTCTGCGGTCTCCCGCTGGACAACCCCATTATCCCCGCCAGCGGCACCTTCGGCTTCGGGCAGGAATTTGCCAAGCTCTACGACATCAATATACTGGGCACCTTCTCCTTCAAGGGCACCACCCGCGAGCCCCGGTTCGGCAACCCCACCCCCCGTATCGCGGAGTACGCCGGCGGCCTGCTGAACTCCGTGGGACTGCAAAACCCCGGCATCGACGCGGTGCTCTCCCACGAGCTGCCTCGGCTGAAGGAGATCTTCCGCAAGCCGGTGATGGCGAACGTCAGCGGCTTCTCCATCGACGAGTACACCGAGGTCTGCCGCCGGCTGGACGATGAAGTGCAGGTGGGCTGGATCGAGGTCAACATCTCCTGCCCCAACGTCCACGGCGGCGGAGCCGCCTTCGGCGCGTCGCCGGACACCGCCGCGGCGGTGACGCGGGCGGTGCGGGCTGTGACGAAAAAGCCCCTTATCCTGAAGCTCTCCCCCGCCGCCGCGGACATCGCCGCCGTCGCCAAAGCCTGCGAGGACGCCGGCGCGGACGGCGTCAGCCTCATCAACACCCTGCCGGGTATGCGTATCGACCTGAAACGCCGCCGCCCGCTGCTGGCGAACGGCACCGGCGGTATGTCCGGTCCCGGCATCTTCCCCTTGGCGGTACGCATGGTCTATCAGGTCTACGAGGCGGTTCGCATCCCCATCGTGGGCATGGGCGGCGTCTCCTGCGCGGAGGACGTGCTGGAGCTGATGCTGGCGGGAGCCACCGCCGTCGGCGTGGGCGCGGCGAATCTCGTTGACCCCTTCGCCTGCCAAAAAATCGTAGAAGCCCTGCCGTCCGCAATGGCGGCTTACGGCATACAGGACATCAATGACATTATAGGAGGTGCCCACCATGGGTAAGGACGTTATCATCGCATTGGACTTCGACAGCCGGGAAAAGACGCTGTCCTTTCTGGATCGCTTCACCGGGGAAAAGCCCTTCGTCAAGATCGGCATGGAGCTTTTCTACGCCGAGGGGCCCCAGATCGTGCGGGACATCCGCGCACGGGGTCACAGGATCTTCCTCGATCTGAAGCTCCACGACATCCCCAACACGGTGAAAAAGGCGATGGCGTCCCTCTCCGCTCTGGATGTGGACATTGTGAACCTCCACGCCGCCGGCACGCAGGCGATGATGACCGCCGCGCTGGAGGGTCTGACCCGTCCTGACGGCACCCGCCCCCTGCTCATCGCCGTCACCCAGCTGACCTCCACGGATCAGGAACGCATGGAGCGTGAGCTGCTGATCCACGAGCCTATCGAGCGCGTGGTGCTCCACTACGCGGAGAACGCCGCCAAGGCCGGGCTGGACGGCGTGGTCTGCTCCCCCCGTGAGGCGGGCATCATCCACGCCCTCTGCGGCGCGGACTTCCTCACGGTCACGCCCGGCGTCCGCTTCGCCGACGCCGCCAGCGACGACCAGAAGCGCGTCACCACCCCCGCCGAGGCGCAGAAGCTGGGCGCGGACTACATCGTGGTGGGTCGCCCCATCACCCAGGCGGACGACCCCGTGGCGGCGTATGCACGCTGCAAAGCTGAGTTTGTGGGCTAAGCCCCAAGGAAAGGAGACGTATCTATGGAAATGAACCGTCAAGTTGCCAGAGGGCTGCTCTCCATCGGCGCGGTGTTCCTGCGCCCGCAGGAGCCGTTCACCTGGGCAAGCGGCATCAAAAGCCCCATCTACTGCGACAACCGCCTGATCCTCACCGCGCCCGAGGTGCGCGTGCTGGTGGAAAACGCCATCGCCGCCACCGTCAAGCGCGAGTACCCCGACGCCGAGGTGCTCATGGGCACCGCCACCGCCGGTATCGCCCACGCCGCCATCGCCGCCCACCTGCTGGGTCTGCCCATGGGCTATGTCCGCTCCGGCAGCAAGGATCACGGCCGCAGGAACCAGATCGAGGGTCGCTTGGAAAAGGGGCAGAAGGTGGTGGTCATCGAGGATCTTATCTCCACCGGCGGCAGCGTGCTGGACACCGTGGAGGCACTCCGCGCCGCCGGCGCGGAGGTGCTGGGCGTGGTGAGTATCTTCACCTACGGCATGAAAAAGGGCATTGAGCGTCTTGCCGCCGCCAATGTCCGCAATGTGAGCCTTACCGACCTTGACACCGTCGCCCGCGAGGGTGCCTCGGCCGGCTATATTGACGAAGCGGACGTGGCGCGCCTCTTGGCGTTCCGCGATGACCCGTCCGACGAAACATGGATCACTAAAGGAGGTACTAACTGACATGGAACATCTCATCGACATTCTGCAGCTCTCCCCCCAGGAGATCATGGAGCTGGTGACTACCGCCGGCGACATCATCGACAACCCCGCCAAGTACGCCCACAAGTGCGACGGGCGCATCCTCGCCACTCTGTTCTTCGAGCCCTCCACCCGCACCCGTCTCAGCTTCGAGAGTGCCATGCTGTCTCTGGGCGGACAGGTGCTGGGCTTCTCCTCCGCCAACAGCTCCTCCGCCGCCAAAGGCGAGAGCGTGGCGGACACCATCCGCACCGTCAGCTGTTACAGCGACATCATCGCCATGCGCCACCCCAAGGAGGGCGCGCCCCTCGTGGCGGCCAGACGTTCTCTGGTGCCCATCATCAACGCCGGTGACGGCGGCCACAACCACCCCACCCAGACGCTGACCGACCTGCTGACCATCCACAAGGAAAAGGGACGCTTTGACGGTCTGACCGTCGGCCTGTGCGGCGATTTGAAGTTTGGCCGCACCGTGCACTCTCTGGTGGCAGCCATGAGCCGCTATGAGAACGTGCGCTTCGTGCTGATCTCCCCGGAGGAGCTGAAGCTCCCCCGCTACGTGAAGGAGCAGTACATCAAGAAAAATAATATCCCCTACACCCAGTCCACCTCTCTGGAGGAGGTCATGCCGGAGCTGGACATTCTCTACATGACCCGCGTGCAGCGTGAACGTTTCTTCAACGAGGAGGACTACCTCCGCCTGAAGGACAGCTACATCCTCACCCCGGAGAAGCTGAACACCGCCAAAAAGGATCTGTGCATCCTCCACCCCCTGCCCCGCGTCAACGAGATCTCCGTGGCGGTGGACGACGACCCCCGCGCCTGCTACTTCAAGCAGGTGCAGAACGGCAAGTACATCCGCATGGCACTGATCCTCAAGCTGCTGCACATCAACTGAGAAAGGAAGTGTACCGAAATGATCATTGACGCCATTCAAAACGGTATTGTTATCGACCATATCACCTCCGGCAAATCCATGGAGCTGTACAACATCCTCGGTCTGGGCGAGCTGGACTGCACCGTGGCGATCCTGAAAAACGTCACCAGCGGCAAGCTGGGGCGCAAGGACATCATCAAGATCGACCGCGAGATGGATCTGGACTGGGATCTCATCGGCTACGTGGACCCCTCCATCACCGTGAACATCATCCGCAACGGCAAGCTGGCGGAGAAGCGTTCCCTCAAGCTGCCGGAGCGCATCCGCGGCGTGCTCACCTGCCGGAACCCCCGCTGCATCACCTCCGTGGAACAGGAGCTGCCCCAGGAGTTCATCCTCACCGACCCGGAGAAGCACACCTACCGCTGCATCTACTGTGAGACGGAGGCCAAGTAAATCCCCGCGTCACCGGTTTCTATTCAAAAAAGAACGACAGTGCTAAAGCACTGTCGTTCTTTTTTCATCGTAAGCCCCGTTACCGGGTGAAAAACCGGAAAGCCGTCCGCTGGTGCAGCGTCTCCCCCGCCCGCAGGAGGGGCGAGGGGAACGAGGGGCAGTTCACCGCGTTGGGGAAATGCTGCGTCTCCAGACACACGCCGTGGAACGCACCGTAGACCGCGCCGCCCTTGCCGCCGCGCTCCGTCAGCCACCCCGCCGTGTACAGCTGCATCCCCTCCATGGTGGTGCTCATCGTCAGACCGATACCGGTGGCGGGGCACCACAGCTCCGCCGCCTCCTCTCCGCCGTCCAGCGCGTAGTTGTGGTCGTACCCGCGCCCGCCGTTAAAGGCTGCGTCCCGGAGACGCCGCCCCAGCTCTGTGGGCTTGCGAAGCTCCAGTGCCGTCCCCTCCACCGCCGCCAGCGTCCCTGTAGGGACGTTGGCACTGTCCGTGGGGGTGTACCGGCTGGCGCGCACCGTCAGCATATGACCGTCCACTCTGCCGCTGTCGTGCCCGCCCAGATTGAAATAGGCGTGGTTCGTCAGATTCACCACCGTGCTCCTGTCCGTCCTCGCTCTGTACTCGATACTAAGCTCCCCGCCCGTCAGGCGATACGTGACCTCCGTGTGTACCGTGCCGGGGAACCCCTCCTCCCCATCGGGGGAGGTATAGGAGAACGTCACCGCGTCCTCGGTGCAGACGAAGTCCCACAGCCTCCTGTGGAACCCCTCGTTTCCCCCGTGGAGGCAGTTCTCCCCCTCGTTGGCGGTCACGCGGTACTCTCTGCCGTCGATGGTGAACCGCGCCCCGCCAATACGGTTGGCGCACCGTCCGATGGTGCCGCCGAAGCAGGCGTCCCTGTCCCGATACTCCTCCAGCCGGTCGTACCCCAGGCAAATATCCCGCCTGTCGCCGTTCCTGTCCGGCACATAGATCGCCCGCACCGCCGCGCCGTAGGGCAGCAGCTCCACGGCGTACTCCCCGTCGGAAAGCTCTATGCAGGGCACCTCCCTGCCCTCCCACACGCCAAAGGGCGTCAGTCGGCACATGACCTCACCCCTCGTAGCCGTTGGGATGGCCGCTGTGCCAAGCCCACGCGTCGGAGATGATCTGCTCCAGCCCCCGCACGGGCTTCCAGCCCAGCACCTCGGCGGCTTTTTTGTTGGAGGCGATCAGCACAGAGGGATCTCCCGCCCGGCGCGGCTCCACCGTCGCCTTGATCTCCCGTCCGGTAACGCGCCGCGCCGTCTCGATGATCTCCTTCACGGAATAGCCGTCGCCGCTGCCCAGATTGAACACGTCGCTGCTGCCGCCCCCCGCCAGATACTCCAACGCCAGCAGGTGTGCCTCCGCCAGATCGTTCACGTGGATGTAATCCCGCACGCAGGTGCCGTCCGCCGTGGGATAGTCCTCTCCGAAGATCCCGATATGGTCGCGCTGTCCCAACGCCGTTTTCATCACCAGCGGGATGAGGTGGGACTCCGGGTCGTGATCCTCGCCGATACCCGTCTCCGTGTCGGAGCCTGCGGCGTTGAAGTACCGCAGTGCCGCATACCGTATGCCATAGGCTCTGTCGCACCACTTGAGCATATTCTCAATGGCGAGCTTCGTCGCGCCGTAGGGATTCGTCGGCTCCGTGCGGTCATGCTCCTCGATGGGCTGCTTCTCCGGCTCACCGTAGGTGGCCGCCGTGGAGGAGAACACCATCTTGTCCACGCCGTGCGCCTTCATGGCCGACAGCAGAGACACCGCGCCCTCCACATTGTTCCCGTAGTATTTCAGCGGGTTCGTGACGCTCTCCCCCACCAGAGAGAAGGCGGCGAAATTGATAACGCCGTCGATGTCGTTCTCCGAGAACACCTGCTCCAAAAAGGCGTTGTCCCGCAGATCGCCCACATACAGCTTCTTCGCGCCCTTCACCGCCTGCCAGTGACCGGTACGCAGATTGTCCGCCACGATCACCTCATAGCCCCGCTTCACCAGCAGAGCCACCATGTGACTGCCGATATAGCCGGCGCCGCCGGCCACCAGAATGGTTTTCATACACAAGTCCTCCTCGTTTTATACGGTATGGATAAATCGCAGAAAGGCGTCCCGCCCCTCCGCTGTACACTTGAACACACCGGCGTGCTCCAGCACGGTGGCGAACACCGCGCCCACCTCCTGCCGCAGTATCCCCTGGGCGTTCTCCGCCGTGAACGTATACCGCGTTTTCAGCTCCTCCGCCCAGTCGGCGTGCTTGGCGAGCACCTCGTCGCTCCGCAGGTCGCCGCCCCGCACCAACGCCTGCGCCACGCCGTTCAGCTCGTCCTTCAGCCGGGAGGGCAGCACCGCCAGCCCCATGACCTCGATGAGACCGATATTCTCCTTCTTGATATGGTGCAGCTCCTGATGGGGGTGGTACACGCCCAGGGGATACTCCTCTGTGGTGATGTTGTTCCGCAGCACCAGATCCAGCTCGAACTTCCCCTCCCGCATCCGGGCGATGGGCGTAATGGTGTTATGGTTCTCCCCCTCCGTCTCTGCAAGGACGAAGGCGTCCGCGTCCGTGTACCCCCGCCACGCCCTGAGGATTCGATCCGCCAGCTCCACCAGACGCTGATCGTCCCCGCAGCGCAGCCGTATGACGGACATGGGCCACTTGACGATACCCGCCTCCACGTCCTCGAACCCCCGGAAAACGACCTCCCGCTCCACGGGAGCCTTCTCCATGGCGAAGGTATAGCACCCGCCCTGAAAATGGTCGTGGCTCAGAATAGAGCCGCCCACAATGGGCAGGTCGGCGTTGCTCCCCACGAAGTAGTGGGGAAACTGCTTCACGAAGTCCAGCAACTTCCGGAACGTGGCTCTGTCGATCTTCATGGGGGTGTGCTTTCCGTTGAACACGATGCAGTGCTCGTTGTAGTAGACGTAGGGGCTGTACTGGAAGAACCAGTCCTCCTCATTGATGGTCACCGGTATGATCCGCAGGTTCTGCCGTGCGGGATGGTCTATCCGCCCCGCGTACCCCTCGTTCTCCCGGCAGAGCAGACACTTGGGGTACCCCCTCTGGGGTGCCGCCTTCGCTGCGGCGATGGCCTTGGGGTCCTTCTCCGGCTTGGAGAGGTTGATGGTGATGTCCAGCTCCCCGTACCCGGTGGCGACCTTCCACTTCACATCCCGCGCGATGCGGTACCGCCGTATGTAGTCCGCATTCTGGCAGAGGTCATAAAACCAGTCCGTCGCCGCCCTCGGGTCCTTCTCATACCTGTCGCAGAACGTCCGGATGACCTGTCCGGGCCGCGGTGTCAGACGCCCCATCAGCTCCGTATCAAAGAGATCGCGGCTGGTCACGTCGTCGTGGATCAGCCCCCGCGCCGCCGCATCATCCAGCAGCTCCCGCAGTATGTCCTCCAGCGGCCGCTCCCGCGCCGCCTGCGGCTCCTCCCACGCCTCCAGCCCCATGGCGTGCAGCAGGGTATTCTCCGCCCACACGCGCTCACATTCCTCTATCAGTCCCGTCCGGTGTGCGTAGCCCACCAGATCCTTAATGGCTTGGTAACTCATGCCCGGTTCTCCTTATCCCAGTCTCACGCCGCCGGCGGGTCGGATCATTACCGTGTGGCAGCGACCCAGTCCCAGCACCGCCTCCGTCTCCCGCTTGAACGTTTCCAGCCTGTCCAGCGGCACGAACGCCTGCGCCGTGCCGCCGAAGCCGCCGCCGTGTACGCGTACCGCGCCGCGCCCCTCCAGAATACGCTCGCACAGGGCGATGGTCACCATCAGCTCCTGCGCCGCCGCGCTCCCGGTGGGGATAATGTTCTGCAAATACATGGCGGAGGAACGCCCCGACTCCCGCACCAGCGTCAGGAAGCCCTCGAAGTCCCCCCGCTCCAACGCCTCCTTCTCCGCCTTGGCGCGGCGGTTCTCCGCATAGACGTGGAACGCCCGGTTCACCGCCCTGTCGCCTGCCGATGCTCTGAGCTCCGGCAGCCGCGCTAAAAACTCCGCCTCCGGCACCTCCCGCAGCACCGTCTTGCCGCACACGCGGCACACCGCCGCCAGCTCGTCGGTGATGGCGCGGTACTCGTCCGTCAGCCCCTCGTGCCCTGCGCCGGAGTCCAGAATACACAGGGCGTAGCCGTAGGCGTGGAGATCCACGTCCACCTTCTCCACCAGCGGATGATCCGTGTCCGCGAAGTCGATGAACACCACGCCGCCCACCGAGGACGCCGTCTGGTCCATCAGGCCGCAGGGCTTCCCGAAGAACACGTTCTCCGCGTACTGCCCGATCTGCGCCAGCTCCACCGGCGTGCAGTGTCCCTCCCAGAACAGCTCGTTGAGCATGGTGCCCATCAGCACCTCATAGGCGGCGGAGGAGCTCAGCCCGCTCCCCTTGGGGACGGTAGAGGTCATATACACATCCAGCCCCCTGTTCCGCAGGTCGCAGCCCAGCTCGCTCATGCGGGCGGCAACGCCCCGTATCAACGCCGCCGAGGTGTTCACCTCGTCCTCCCGCGGCGTCAGCTCACCGAGAGCCACCTCCGTCATGGGATAGCCCTGGGACAGCACGCGGATGACCCCGCTCCCGTTACCGGCCGCCGCCGCCAGAATGTCCAGATCCACTGCGGCGGCAAGCACGCAGCCCCGCTGGTGATCCGTATGGTTCCCGCCGATCTCCGTGCGTCCGGGCGCGCTGAACAGAGCCTCCGCCGGATAGCCGAAGGACTTCTCGAACCCCTCCATGACCTCCGCGCAGCGCGTCCGCGCCCGCTCTCTGCCCTCCGCACCGTAAAGATGTGTCAGCGTCTCGCCGAACGCCTCCTGCCGCAAATATGCCTCCAGCCTTGTCTCTGCCATTGTCCGTTGCCTCCTCGTTCACACACTCCGCCCCGTGGGGCGTGTTATTTTTTTCGTCATGCGCCGTCTCCCGGCGTCTCAGTCCTCCAGCGTCTCCGCCGTGACCGCCTCATACCGCAGCCATACGTAGCTGCCGTCCGTCAGCTCCACCTCCCGCGCAGGCTCTCCGCCTGCCGACAGGGAAACCGCCAGTCCCATAATGCTCTCCGCCAGCCCTGTGGCGTCGTTGCGGACGGTGCCCTTCAGCGTCCCCTCCCGCAACGCCTCCAACGCTGGCGGCGTAGCGTCCACACCCACGATAAAGGGCATGGTGTCCTTGTCCTCCCCCGCCTCCGTGCAGGCGTCGATAGCCCCCAACGCCATGTCGTCGTTGTTGGCAAAGACCACCTCAATGTCCTCTCCGAACTCCCGCAGCCACTGCCGCATCCGGATGGCGGCCTGTCCCCGCTGCCAGTTGGCGGCGTCGCTGGCCAGCTTCTCCGTGGCGACCCCCGCCTTTGTCATGGTGGAAATGCAGTATTCCGTCCGCAGCAGCGCGTCCTGGTGCCCCGGCTCCCCCTCCAGCATCACATACTGTATCACGCCGTCGCCGTTCCGATCCAGCTTCTCCCGCTGGTTCTCCCACGCGTTCAGCACCAGCTCCCCCTGCAAAATACCGGCGTCCCCGGCGGGCAGCCCCACGTAATAGGCGTGCCTCCACCGGCGCAGATCCTCCTCCACCGGCTCCCGGTTGAAGAAGATCACCGGCACCCCCGCCGCCTGCGCCTTGTCGATGATCACAGCCGCCGCCGTCCGATCCACGATGTTGACGCAGATCACGTCATATCCCCGCTCCAGAAAGCGATCCACCTGCTCGTTCTGTGTGGTCTGGCTCTCCTTGCCGTCGGTGATATACAAATTGATCTTCCAGTTCCGCGCCTGCTCCTCCTCCTGCGCCACCCGCTGCAGCTCTCTGGCGACCGTCTCAATGAACGTGTCCTCCTGCTGGTACAGTGCCACCCCGATCCGCAGCGTGGGGCCGCCCTCCGCCTCTCCGCAGCCCCACAGCGTCACCGCCAGACACAGCGCGGCGAAAAGACACCCGATCCTCTTCATACCGTCTCCTCTCCTCCCCGTCTCATGTCACGGGGAACAGCAGCTTTTGGTTGTCGCTCTCGTACATAGTCTCCTGCCGCACCACGGAAAACGCCACGGTGGGCGCACCTGTCCAGTCCTCGTGCCGCGCCAGCGACGCCGCCGCCTCCACCGCCAGATACCCGGCGGAGAACACGTTCACCGCCGCGATCGCCGTCACGCGCCCCTTTTCCAGCGCGGCGGCGATGCCCGTGGTGGAGCCGCAGCCGTACAGCAGCGGGAAATTCTCCCCCCGGGACAGCTCTGCCACCTCCGCCAGAGCCGCCGCCTCAAAGGCGATGACCGCCCCCGGCCGCTCTATCCGCAGGATGTCCGCGAACAATGTCTCGTCGCCGCTCCACTGGTACTCGCGCACCTGCCGCCCCTCACGCTCCAGCACCTCTCTGGCGGCCTCCAGCCGCTCCCGTATGCCGTTGTCCCCCGGCAGGCTGTCCAGCAGCAGCACCGTGCCGCCCGCCGGCACGCCATGCAGTGCCGCCGTGCCCAACGCCTCGCCCAAGGCATGATGATCCATGCTGACGGAGGCGGCGGCGCCCCATGCCGTCATGTCCGTCTCCACCGTCACAAGCGTCGTCTTTCCCGCGGCGGCGGACACCGCGCCGCTCAAAAGCTCTCTGTCCGCCGGCAGCAGCACCACGGCGGGCGCGCCGCCCGCCACCTCCCGCTCCAGCAGCAGCACCTGCTCTGCGGCGTTGTTGTCCTCGGCAGGGGTCAGGAACCGCAGCTCCACGTTCAGATCCTCCGCCGCCTGCTCCATGCCCTTCCGCATGGTGGATACGCCGCCGTCCCCGTCCCGCAGGATCACGGACATTTCCAGCAGGGGCGGCTGGCTGTGCTTCTCTCCGGGGGCAAAGGCCAGCAGGCAGAACAGCACGCTCAGCCCGATCAGCGGGAGCACCAGCTGCAATATGGCTTTTCGGCTCACTGCTCTCCCTCCTTCCGGTATCTCCCCGCGTCCTCTTCCTCCAACGCCGGCAGCCGTATCTGCACCACCGTCCCGTTGTCCGGCTCACTGCGGATGGTCAGCCCGTACTCCTTGCCGAAGGTCAGCTGTATCCGCTGGTGCACGTTGCGGAACCCGATGCCGGAGCCCTTCGCCTTAGGCACGCTCGCCTCGCCGCTGGGCTTCAGCAGCTGCTCCACCACCTCCTCCGACATACCGGGGCCGTTGTCCTCCACCTCGATGACCACGTCCCCTCCGGCGCGGAAGGCGCGAATGTGTATCTCGCCCTCCCCGTCGGCATACTCCATGCCGTGATAGATGGCGTTCTCCAAAATGGGCTGTATGATCAGCTTGATGGTGTACAGCTTCTCGATCCCCGGCTCGGCGTAAATGTCGGCGGAGAACTTGTTCTTATACCGCATCTTCTGGATGGTCAGATAGTTCCTCGCGTGCTCGATCTCGTCCCCGATGGGGATGATGTTGCTCCCTTTGCTCAGGGAGATACGGAAGAACCGCGCCAGTGCCGTCAGCATGACCACGGCCTCCTGCGTCCGCCCGTTCTCCGTCATCCACACCACGCTGTCCAGCGTGTTATACAGGAAATGCGGGTTGATCTGGGATTGCAGCACGTCCAGCTCACTGCGCCGCTTCTCCTCCTCCTGCCGTAGAATGTCCTCCATCAAGTGCCGCATGGTGGACACCATGGACTGCACGCTGCGGCTCAGATGCTCCACCTCATAGGGGCCGTCCACGTTGAAATCCACGGACTCCGCCCCCTTCTCCAGCTCCCGCACCGCCAAGTCCAGCTTCTTCATGGGGGCGGTGATCCACTCCGAGAGCCGCAGGTTCACGAACACCAGCAGGAAGATGGAGAAGGACACCACGAACAGCGCGAACAGCAGCAGCTGGCTGTAATTGTCCCGCAGCGTCTCCGTGGGCACCACGCCCACTAACTTCCACCCGGTATAGCCCACGGTTTTCACCGTCACCTGCCGCTTCTGGGACTGGAACACCTCTGTGTGGGTTCCGTCGGCATACCCGGCGGCGGTCAGATTGTTCTCCTCCTGCAAGCCCGCGTACAGCAGCTGCTGCCGGGGGTGATAGATGATCTCCCCGCTCCCGTCGATGAGGTACAGATACCCCTGCCCGTTGGAGAAGGACACGTCCTTGCAGATCTGCTCAATGCCGCTGAAGTTCATGTCCACCAGCAGCACGCCGCTCTGGATGGTGCCCCCTCTCGTCAGCTCCACATAGCGGCTGAGGGATACCACCCAGTGGTACCGCGAATCGGGGTCCTCAAACAGATTCTGCACGTGGGGCGTGGAGAAATGCAGATTCTCAATGCGCTCCATGGCGGCGGTGAACCACCTCTCCCGGCTGGGCGTCACGCTGTTCTTCAGCCCCGTCAGCGGCGTGCCGGAGAGCAGTCCGCCGTTCTCGTCGAACACCGCCAGCGACACCAGCACATCCCTGTCCTTGGCGTACAGCAGCTCCAGTGCGTCGTGCAGCTCCCGCGCCGTGCCCTTCTGCTCCATGTCCGCGCTTTTAATGACCCGGTAATACACCGTGTCCGATACCCGCATCATGTTCCGCAGATAGCCGTCCAGATTCCAGTTCACCTGCGCCATCACCCGCTGGCTGTTCTCCGCCGCCATCTCGTTGGCGGAGGTGGAAAAGCGCAGCAGCAGTGCCATCCCTAAAAACAGCATGCCTACCACCGCTACGGCGGTAAAGGCGATGGACAGGATCATCTGTATGCCGGAACGGTGATACAGGCTTTTCCACCACATTCTGAACCTGGAAGGTCTATTATCCACAGGTGACTCCTCTCTCCATCGGTCACTTGCCCTCACTGCGGTACTTCGTCGGCGTCACGCCGAAATGCCGCTTGAATACATAGCTGAAATAGTTGGGGTCCTCATACCCGCACCGCTGGGCGATGAGGTACGTTTTCTCCTCCGTGCTCCGTATGGCCTCCGCCGCCGCCTCCATCCGCACCGTGGTCACGTAGGCGGTAAAGCTGGTGCCCGTCTCCCGCTTGAACAGCGTGGAGAAATACGTGGAGCTGAGATGCAGATACGCGCACAGCTTCTCCACCGACAGATCGCTCTCGGCGTAGTGCTGGCGGATATACTCCTTGGCAGTCTCCACCGTCTGCCCCGCCGAATCCGTCTGGCGGCGGCGTATCATGGTGTGCAGCCGCAGGCACCGCTCCGCGCACCAGCCCTCCAGCTCTCCCAGCGCGGGCAGCTCCGAGTGCTGCATGGGCAGCGAGAAATCCGCGCCGAATACCTCCTCCACGCCGACGCCGGAGCGTCGCGTCATCTTCACCAGATGCGTCACCAGCTCCATCAGGAACAGGCTGTACTGCCCTGCGGAGGGATTGGCGCGGCGTATCTTCTCCGCCAGAGCCGCCGCCGCGTCCCGTATCTCCCGGTCGTTCCCCAGCTTCACCGCCGCGGTCAACGCCCGCTCGTCCGCCTCCTCGAAGGAGAGCGCCGGCCCGCCGTCCGGCTCTAAGTCGCCGATATAGATGACCTGTCCCCGTCCCACCATAGAGCGGTACTCCAACGCCGTCCGCGCCTCGGCGGCGGAACGCGCCAGGTCGGACAGCTCCCGGCACGGCGCACCCACGCCCACCGTCAGCGTCAGCCCCAGATAGGACGCCGCCAGCGTGCAGCTGCGATCCAGCCTCCGTATAAGGTCATAGATGGTAAAATCCCCCGTCAGGCTGACCACCAACGCCACCCAGTCGTTGTACAGGGACAGCCGGCACCGATCCGCCGTCAGCGTCTCCTCCAGCAGCTTCTGCACCGACAGGGTGGACAGCGCGTCCCGGCTGTTGTCGCTGCCGATATAGGCAAGCCCCACCGCCCATTCCTCGCCCTGCAATTCGATGTCCAGCCGCGCCGCCCGTTCCCGTTCCGTCCCCGGCTCAATGCGCCCGTCCAGCAGATTGGCATAGAACAGCTCCCGCAAAATCGGCAGATTCTCCGTGTACCGGCTCCGCAGCCGCTCCACGTTCCGCCGCTCCGCCCGCTCCCTGTCCAGCTGCTCCTTCAGCCGCCGCAGCACGTCGGACAGCTCGTCGGCGTTGATGGGCTTGAGGATATACTCCACCACGTTCATCTGGATGGCCTGCTTGGCATACTCAAAATCATCGAAGCCGGAGAACACCACGAACCGCGCCGCCGGCAGCCGGTCTGTCAGAATACGGCACAGCTCCAGCCCGTCCATGAACGGCATCTTGATGTCCGTGAGGATCACATCCGGCCGCAGCGTCTCCGCCAGCTCCAGCGCGTCCTGCCCGTTGGCGGCCTCGCCCACCAGAGAGAACCCCAGCCCCAGCCAGTCCATTTTCCGGCTGATGCCCTCGCGAATATCCTGCTCGTCGTCCACCAGCAGCACCCGGTACAGCTCCATGCCCTCGACCCCCTTGCAAACTTAATGCGGTATCCTCGCGGCTTTTGCCGCTATTATAGCATATCTTCCTCATAAAGCAAAGACGGCACGCAAAATGCGTGCCATCTTTGTTCTGCATCATTTTTTCACAAGGTACTTCCGCATATCCAGCGCGCAGGCGAACAGGATGATCGCACCTTTGATAAGGTACTGCAAGTCCTGCGCCACGCCTACCATGGTCAGACCCACGAAGATCAGCCGCAGCATCAGCACGCCGATGACGATACCTCTGATCTTACCGATACCACCCACGAAGGATACGCCGCCGATGACGCAGGCCGCGATGGCGTCCAGCTCATAGTTCAGACCGGTGTTGGCGGTGTTGGAGCCGATACGCGCGCCCTCGATGAAGCCGGTAAAGCCGTACATGGCGCCGGCCAGCGCGAACACACCCACGGTCACGGCGAACACGTTGACGCCGGAGACACGGGCGGCCTCCTCGTTGGAGCCCAGGGCAAACATATTCTTGCCGAAGGTGGTCTTGTTCCAGATGAACCACATCACCGCCGTCAGCACGATGGCGAACAGCACATAGTTGGGAATGGGAACGCCGCCGATCTTGAACAGGCTCCCCTTGACGAAGCTGGTGTAGGTCGAATCCAGATTGGAGATGGCCATGCCCTTGTTGTTGCCCATCTGGACGTACAGCAGCAGCACGGTATACAGGATCAGCTGGGTACCCAGCGTCACGATAAAGGGGTGCAGCTTGAACTTCGCCACAAAGAAGCCGTTGAAGCAGCCGATGACCGCGCCGATGATCATGGCGAGGATAATGACCACGATGATGGGCAGTGTGCCGATCTCCGGCCACATCTTGTTGGCGGTGTTCGCCGCATTCTGGAGCAGCGACGCGGAGATGCAGGCGGTCAGACCCACGGCGCGTCCTGCGGACAGGTCGGTGCCGGTCAGCACGATGCACCCGGCGATACCCAGCGCGGCAGGCAGATACGCCGCCGTCTGGGAGAGGATATTGATGAGGGATGCAGGCTTGATGAAGTTGGGGTTCTTGATGGCGATATAAACGACCGCCACCGCCATAATGATCAGCAGGGCATTGTTCAGCACAATGTCACCCACCCGCTTGGCTGTCCACGGCTCGCGGACACGGGCTTCCTTCTCCTGCACTTTCGTTTCCTTGTTCACAGTAGTCGCTCCTCCTTACACATATTTAGCCGCCAGCGTCAGGATCTCCTCCTGATTGGTGTTCCGTGCGTCCACCTCACCGGCGAGGATACCGCCGGACATGACCAGAATACGGTCGCAAATGCCCAACAGCTCCGGCATCTCGGAGGACACCATGATGACACCCTTCCCGTCCCTGGCAAGGTCGAGGATCAGCTGGTATATTTCGTATTTAGCACCCACGTCGATACCGCGGGTGGGCTCGTCCAGCAGCAGCACCTCCGGTGTGGTCAGAAGCCAGCGTCCGATAATGACCTTCTGCTGGTTGCCGCCGGAGAGCGAGCGTATCTGCGTGGACTGACTGGGGGTCTTGATGTGCATGGCTTGAATGGCCCAGTCGGTATCCTTCTTCATTTCCTTCTCGCTCAGGCAGATGCCGCCCTTGAGATAGCTCTTGATGTTGGAGATCACCGTGTTCTCCTTGATGTCACGGATACCGAAAATACCCGTGGCGCGGCGTTCCTCCGTCAGCAGCGCGAAGCCGTTTTTGATGGCCTCCCGGGGGGACTTGTTCCTGATCTCCTTGCCGTGGAGCCGGATGGTGCCGCCCTCCCTCGTCATTGCGCCGAACAGGTTCTCCAGCACCTCCGTGCGCCCGGAGCCGTCCAGACCGGCGATGCCCAGCACCTCGCCCTTGCGAAGCTGGAAGCTGGCGTCCTTCAGCCGCGTATACTTGCCGGACAGGTGCTCCACCTCCAGGATGACGTCCCCCGGCACATTGTCCTTGGGCGGGAACCGGTTCGTCAGCTCGCGCCCCACCATCAGCTTGATGATCTCCCCCATGGTCAGATCACCGGCGTTCCGGGTGGCGACCCACTGTCCGTCGCGCATGATGGTCACTTCGTCACTGATGCGAAGGATCTCGTCCATCTTGTGGCTGATGTAGATAATACCGCAGCCACGCTCCTTCAGCATATTGATGATCCGGAAGAGGTGCTCCACCTCCGCCTCCGTCAGCGAGGAGGTCGGCTCATCGAACACGATGACCTTGGCGTTGTAGCTGACCGCCTTGGCGATCTCCACCATCTGCCTCTGAGAAACGGGCAGCGTGGACATGATGACCTTGGGGTCCACATGGACGTCCAGCTCGTCGAAGATCTCCTTCGTCCGCTTACGCATAATGGACTCGCTGACCATAATGCCGCCCACCTTGGGGTAGCGGCCCAGCCACAGGTTGTCCATGACGCTGCGTGTCAACGCCTGGTTCAGCTCCTGATGGACCATGGCAACGCCGTTTTCCAGTGCCTCTCTTGAGTTCTTGAAATCCACATCCCTGCCGTCCAGGGAGATGCTGCCGCTATCCTTGGCATAGATACCAAAGAGGCACTTCATCAGCGTGGATTTACCTGCACCGTTCTCGCCCATCAGCGCATGGACGGTGCCGGGACGGACAGTGAGCGAAACGCCATCCAGTGCCTTCACACCCGGGAATTCCTTCGTGATATTCCGCATTTCCAGCAATGCCGGCTGCTCCATATGCGTTTACCTCCTATCTGCGTGATTTTCGCATCCGGCGCGCCTGCACAGCGCGCCGCCGCATTTCAAAGCGGCTCCCACCGAGCCGCGTCAGTGATAAAGCGGGGCTGTCGGTTCGACAGCCCCGCTCTTCCTTGCTGCTTTACCTTGGGGCGAAAGCTCTCTGCTTACTCGCCGGTGTAGGTAGCGTAAGGCACACGGATCTTGGCAACACCCTCGTCCACGTTGAAGGAAGCGGTGTTGTCCATCAGGTTGCCGCCGCCGTTGACGCTGCCGACCAGGTTCAGGATGGTGGAGGCCATACCCTCGGCATCCTGCTTGATGGTACCGGTCATCTTGCCCTCGTTGATGAGCTGCTTGGCGGAATCGGTGGCGTCCACGCCGAACACGGGGATGGTCTTGCTGCCGTCGCCGGTGTTGTAGCCTGCGCCCTGCAGAGCGGAGACCGCGCCCTCGGCCATGCCGTCATTGTTGCAGATGATCAGCTCGACCATGTTGCCGTTAGCCTCGGAGTACTCGGGCAGAATGGTAGCCATGTAGTCGTTGGCAGCCTGTGCGGACCACTTGCCGCCCTGGTCAACGAGATACTTGTCGGTAGCGGAAGCGTTGTAGTAGACCAGCTCGGGCTTACCGGCAGCGGTCAGAACAGCGTTGGCGTCCTCGACGCCGAACTGGGTGCGGGCCTCGGCCTCAGCGTTGCCCTCCTGACCCTTGAACATCACGTAGGAGATCTTGCCGTCGCCGTTCAGGTCAACGGTGTCGAAGTTGGCAACCAGATACTCGCCGATCATCTGACCCTGCATGTGACCTGCCTCGGGGGCGTTGGTGCCCACGAAAGCGCACTTCTCATAGCTGTTCACCACTTCGTCAGCCACCTCGCGGTTGAAGAAGATGATGGGGATACCGGCAGCCTTGGCGGCGTCGGCAGCGTTCTGCGCGGCGTCGGGAGAGGAAGTCTCCACGATGTTGACGATCAGCAGGTTCGCGCCGTTGGCGATAGCGGTGTTGATCTGGTCAGTCTGCTGGGCCTGGTTGCTGCCACCGTCATAGTTGGTGTACTTGATGCCCAGAGCCTCGAACTGGCTGTTCATGGAGTTACGGACGCTGGAGATATACACATCGGAAAAATCGTAGTAGAACACACCCACGTCCAGCGTGGAAGCGTCGGTGTTGCCGGCGTCGCCGCCCTTGTCGTTATTCTTGTCGCCGCAGCCGGCCAGCAGAGCCAGCACCATCACGGCGGACAGGAGAATAGCAAGTGTCTTTTTCATCTTAGTTCCTCCTTAAGATTGTATGGTCAAAGTGAGTATTCCCTCACCTCGCCACTGTAACCCCATTGTATCGTCCGATTTTACAAAAAGCGATAGAAAAAACTTCACTGTTATATAAAAATTCTCATGGCGCCGCACATTTCCCCCCTCCCCTTTACTCCCCCACAACGCGCACAGGGCGGCGCATCGCGCCGCCCCGTGCCTCCAAAGAGGAAAGGAGAAGGATGAAGAAACGTCCCTCGTTATCGGATTTTAGCCCAGCTTGCCCCACGTCAGCGGCCCGACAATGCCGTCCGCGCTCAGTCCGTTGGCTTTCTGGAACGCCACCACTGCCGCGTAGGTCTTGCTGCCGAAAATGCCGTCCACTGCGCCGCAGTCGAAGCCCTTCTTGTGCAGCAGCTCTTGCAGCTTCCGCACAGCGTCACCGCGAGAGCCGCGGTACACCGTGGGCTGGGTGCCCGCCGTCGTGCTTGCCGCCGGCAGAGCCGCCGTCGTGTCGTACAGCTTCGCCCACGTCAGCTTGCCCACGATGCCGTCCGCCGCCAACCCGTTGGCTTTCTGGAATGCCATCACAGCCGCCTGTGTGTTCTTCCCGAAGATCCCGTCCACGCTTCCGGCGTTGAAGCCCTTGGCGTTCAGCTGCGCCTGCAGCGTCTTGACGCTCTCACCGCGGGAACCGCTGTAAACCGTCGGCTGTGCCGCAGCCGCCGCACTGTCCGCAGCCGCGCCGCCGCTGTGGCTCACCCGCCGCACGGTGTACACCACCACCGAGCCGCTGATGCTCTTGTAGTTGCTGTCGGTGGGGGTAAATTTCCATCCGTAGGACTTGTTCGCCTCCACGCTGGTGGAATCCGCCAGCGCGGTGCCGGAGCCGTCCACCCACTCCACGGTACCGGCCACAGAGAATCCGTCGCCGGGGCCGCTCACCGTCTTGACCAGAGCCGCGTCACCCAGCGTCTTACCGCTGCTGGTGATCTTGGTGAACTTCGGCGCGCCGGTCGGCGTCGCCTGCGTGATAGTGATTTCCACCTCCGCGCTGCCAATGGCGTTGTAATTCGTGTCCGCCGCCTTCGTCGCCTTCACCTTCACGGTGCCCGCCTGCGTCGGCGTCAGCACGTTGCCGGTGATAGTCGCCTTACCTGTAACGTCGGTCACGGTATACGTCACCGCGCCTGTGCCGGAACCGCCGGAGGTACCCAGCGTCAGCGTCTCGCCGTACACCACAGAGGTTCCGCCGGTCACAGTCAGCGTCGCCTGATTCGCCATGCCAATGTTAAAGGTCTTGTGCACCTCGGTAAACGTATAGTTGCTGTCCGCTCTCTCCTTCACCGTGACCTTACCGGTACCGGCGTTGGTATTGTCACTGACCAGCAGATCGTAATCCGTTCCGGCGGTAAGCGTTGCCCCGCCATTTTTGACCTCGACTGTCGGGATAATGGGATTACCGTTGTTGTAGGTATAACTGCCGCTCACCGTAACGCTGGGTGTAATGCTCTGGCGTGCGATAGTCACGGTAACACTCGCCGCTGCCGTGTCGTTATGGTTGCCGTCGCCGACCACCTTATACCACACGGTATACGTTCCCGCGTTCGTTGCCTGAGGAATGGCAGCACTCCACGCGCCGGAATCGCCCAGCCGATATTTCATCATACCGCCGGTGCAAGTGCCCGCCGTAATCAGATTCTTCGCGGAGCCGTCATACCCCAAGCTGCCCGCAGCCGCAGGCGCAGTAGTCACGGAGGCATTCGCTCTCGTAACGGTAAATGTCCACTCGTCAGCGGTCAAATCACTGATAGCCGCATAGTTCGTACCGGCTGCCACATCAACCTTCACCACATAGGTGCCAACCGCCTTCGTATCCGTCGTCAAGCTGCCGTCCTTGAAATACTTGACCGTCACCGTACCCATGCCCGCGATGCCGCTCTTTTCCGTAACCGTCGCCATCTTGTTGCTGCCGTCATAGACCAACACCGTGGGAGCCGTAAACATAAAGTTCCCTGCCACCGGCGTCGCCTTATTGACGTTGACGGCAATGCTGGCGTTGCCCATATAGTTGGTACTCTCAAAAGTCGCCTTGACAGGAACCGCAGCAGTTGTCGCCTTCATTGCCTTCAAGGTGATGGTGCTTTCGCTGCTTGCACCGACCACATCAAAGACAGTGGTATCATAATGCCACGTCCACGTGCCGTCTTCGCTGGCGGTCTTCGTGGCACTGATTGTGATGGTTTCGCCGTAGGTCACACTCGCAGAGCTTCCGTTCGTAATGCTCACGCCCGCGTCGTCCTTATCCTTCGCAATAACGGTGACCACAACATAGTAATTATTGTAGTTCGTCGCCCCGGTGACCGGGATAGTAATGGTGGCACTGATGCCGTCCATCTGATTGGTGGTGCTGTAGGTCAGGGTGGTGCCGCTGACGCTATAACTGCTGATCAGCCCCGCGGTGCCGCCCACAGTGCCGGAAGCAGTGTAGCTTGCACCCGCAGGCAAAGCAGGCAACTCCAATGTCTTGTTCGTGGTAACCTGACTGCTCCGCACCGTGTCATAGACCGTTGGCGGGGTGTAGTCGACCTTGTTAATCGTAATCGTCGCCGCCCCCGTCTTTTCCTCATGGTTCGGCGCAGTGATCTGCCAATAGACGGTCTTGGACTCGCTCACATTCGTAGCCGTCGGTGCAGCACCGAGGTCGTAGGTGCCCGAAGCCGTACCGTACTTGATGGTGATTGGCTGATTATTCACCGTAGCGATATTACCCTCATTCACCGTGATACTATGCGAATTTCCGTCATACACGCCCGTGTAATCCGCAAACGCATCCGTACCCACGGTAATCTTCGCCGCGTTGATTGTATACGTCTGCGTCGGCTTGGTGCCCGGCAGCTTGTAGTTACCCGCCGCAGCCCCGGTCAGTGCAGCGGCTGTCGCCGTATGACTGCCCGCATTCGCCTCCGTACCGCCGGTAACGGTGACGTTCACATCATCCGTGCCCTTCTTGTTGCTGACGGTGGCGGTCACGTTGCTGTTGTTGCCGTCATAATCGCGTGCAGCGTGACCACTCCAAGTAAGCGTCACTTCCAGCGGCTTAATCTCCCACGTCCCCAGCTCCACCGTCGTAGCGGCGTAATCACCATGCGCCTTGACCTCGGCGGTCAAATCGTACGTACCCACATTGGTGGGTGCAGTGTCCGCACCGTTATATTTAAGCGTAAATTTACTACTGTTGTGCACGGAAGAGGTCACCGTTGCCCCATTTGCGGAGCCGGTATACACCGCCTCCTTGGTCGAGTAGGTAAACTGACTCGCGGCGGCACTCATGCGTGTCCTAACCTTGGTACCGGTGCTGGCGGCACCTGCATAGGCTTCATCCGTCTCTGCAACGCGGGTGTAGATATAGTAGTCCGTGTTGGCGTTCTTTCCGGTCACGACTACATCACCATCTGTGGCAACCTTGGCTCCCCATTCAATACCCGCAGGAATAGGGTCGCTCGTGCTGATCGCATACTGCCGCCCGGCGATTGCCGTATAGGTAAAGCCCTCCGCCGTGATATTCTTCACAGTAATCGAGCCAGTGGGCGCAGACGGTCCATCCTTCTTGACCACCGCCGCCGTCTCCGCAGAACTCACGCTCCCGGTATTGTTGGAGTTCGTCACCGTCACGGTGATTTTCTTGTTATAATCCCCAACCTGCACAGTGTACGTGTTGCCTGTACCAACCTCCACACCGCCAGCCTTCCACTGATAACTCAGCGTCCCCATTGTTGCTGTACCATAGTTCAAGCCGGAAGTATTCGCCGTCAGCATATCGCCGATTTTGGGATTAGGGCTGCTTGCGCCCGTAATCGTCACTGTTCCATCCAGCGCAGGCATGGCGGGTTCCTCATACTTCACCCCCCACAGCTTCAACTCCGCTGGCTCATAGTCATTTATCGTTTGAGCATCGTACTCATATTCCACATTGTGGGACACCCCGGCGGTGGCATTGGTCGCGGTATACTTTTCGCTTGCCACATTCTCTTCAACACCGCAAGGGAACAGCTTATCCGTCGCGCCAATCGTGCCAGTATCGCAGTTTGTCACGTCCACAAGATAGTTCTTTCCCCCAATGTGCACTACATTCCACATATGGTTTCCTGCACCTGTGCCGCCTTCACCCGTGCCGCCGGACATAGTGCCCGTGACCAAGTAGCAGGACAAATTCGTGTCACTAAATGCCGATAGGTCGCACAAATACTTAAACGCCTTGGCATATCCCTCGCAGACCACTTTATTGGTGGTGTCGTTATCAAAGACATAGATAAGCTGCCACGGGTCACCATAGCCGCCGCTCCAAGAAGAACCCGCCGCCGCCGCATGGTTATACTCTACACGGTTGCAAATCTCACTCAGATACTCCTTCAGCTTTTCATAGTCGCGCTTGGTGCTGTTGGCACTCACAATATTTTTGGCATTGTTCACCGCCGCAGTGGTTGCACCGGTTTTACCTGTGTCTACGCCCGTTTTATATGTTTTGGGTGGAGTTGTACCTCCAGTCGAGGTAGTGCCATCCGTGTAATCCCCGGCAACCGTCATATAAACGACCATGTCCTGCACAGTAACATTATCGCTGCTCGAATCAAAACCAATACTGTACTCCATCGCCAAGCCACCGTCGGTCTTGTCGAACCAATAGAGCTTATAGGGCATCGTAGAGAGCAATCTATGCAGCAGGGCGTCCATGTTGATTTTTTCCCTAATTGCAGCAGAAGCCTCCGCAGTTACGGCACCACCGGAAATCACACTGCCAGTGATACCCCAATCTGCCTTTGGCTTTGTCCACGTATTGGAAATCACAAATTTTGCAGAATTACGCGTTCCGTTGGCAACCTTCTCTATCTCCAGCGCAAGCGCATTATACACATCCTGTGCCACCTCCGGCAGCGGCGCACTGGGCGCGCGGAAAACAGCGGCATCCTCGCCATAAAGTCCGCTGATGGAATAAAGATAGCCTTCCAGCAGCTCCTCTTGGCTAATGCCGTCATCCTCCGCCGCCACGGCGATGGAGACAGTCGCCATAATAGGCTCCTCTGTGGGCGTGTCGCCGTCCTCGCCCTCCGTGAACGTGGTGGTTTTCTCACTGGTCGTACTCTGCGTTACCGACCCTCCGTTCACGTCCTTCGTGTCCCCGTCGCCGCTCCCGCCTCCTGTGGACGTGTCACTGTTCTCGTCGCTGTTCCCGCCCCCTGTGGGCGCGTCAGCGTCCTCGTCGCCGCTCCCGCCTCCTGTGGGCGCGTCAGCATCCCCGTCGCTGTTCCCGCCTCCTGTGGGCGTGTCAGCGTTCTCCATGGCCGCGCCCTGCGTACCCAGCGTTCCGTCCCCGTCCTGCCCCGGCTGTGCGAATACGCACGTGGGCAGCAGCAGGGAGAGCACCAGCAGCAGGCTCAACATCTTCATGGCCAGCTTCTTCATGGTCGTTTCTCCTTTCATTTGCACCTCTGAATGTTTCCTTCTCCGAATTTGCTGAAGTCCTTCCCGCATCACAGCAGATTTCCCTTGAATTACGTCCTCCCCTCTCTCCGTTTCCGCCGCGCACCGCGCCTTGCATTCCGCCCCGCGCTGTGTTATAATTAGTTAGATACAGTGAAATACCTCCCCACGGCGGCTCCCTTTGTCTCTCCCCCCTTTTTTACCATAGTTTACCCTTTTTGTCATACCCTGAACCCCCAAAAAAGGGTAGAGGGGGGTAGAAAAATTTTCGCCTATTCACAACAAATCGCCCACTTTCTTCCGGGCGCACGATATAGGAGGAATCCCCATGAGAAAGCGTATTCTTGCCCTGCTTCTGCTCCTTGCGCTGCCCCTCGCCCTCACCGGCTGCGGCAGAAAGTCCCTCTTGAGCAAAAACGCCCCCGTCTCCCTCACCTTCTGGCACGTCTACGGCGAGCAGGCGGACTCCCCTATGAACCGTCTGGTGCAGGAGTTCAACCGCACCCTCGGCGCGGAGAAGGGCGTGCAGGTCAGGGTCACGGAGATCACCAGCGCGTCCCGCATCGGCTCCTATTTGAAGGACGCCCTCGGCGACGGTACCGACGTGCAGGATATGCCCGACATCTTCACCTGCCACATCTCCGACGCGCAGGAGCTGGGCGAGGACAATCTGCTGGACTGGAACACCTGCTTCACCGAGAGCGACCTCTCCGTCTTCGTCCCCGGCTTCCTTGCCGACGGCACCTCCGACACCGGCAGGCTCCTCGTCTTTCCCGTCTCCAAGTCCACCCAAGTCCTCATGTGCAACGGCAGCGGCTTCGCCCGCTTCTCCGCCGCCACCGGCGTGACCTACGATGACCTCGCCACGTGGGAGGGCTTCTATGAAGCCGCCGCCAAGTATTACGACTGGTCGGGCAAGCCCTTCTGCGCGCTGGACTATCCCCTCCGCGCCGTGGAGCTGAACGCCCTCGCCCATAACAGCGGCGACCTCTACACCGCCTCCGGCTGGTACGACACCGCCAACCCGGTGCTTGCCGACAGCTTCCTCCAATTCGCCCGCGCCTTGGCGCAGGGACACATCGTCGTCTCCGACCTCTACTCCAACACCCAGGTGATGACCGGCGACGTTCTCTGCGGGCTTGGCTCCTCCGCCGCCATACTGTACTATAACGACACCGTCACATACCGTGACGGCACCCAGGAGCCTATGGATCTCCACGTGGTGCCCATGCCCAAGGTCGCCGGTGCCGCCGGCCTGATGACCCAGGCGGGCGTAGGTCTCTGCGCCTACAAGACCACCGACCAGAAAGCGGAGGCGGCAGCCCTCTTCGTCCGCTGGTTAACGGAAGCGGAGCGCAACCTCGACTTTGTGGCGCAGACCGGCTATATGCCCGTCCGTGACGGAGCCTTTGCCTCCATCGCCGACTACGACAGCTTCCCCGCCCCCGCCGACAGCTACCGCCAGCTCTACGCCGCCCTGCAAACCATGGTTCAGACGTACACGCCCCTCTCCGAGCCCCGCTTTGACGGCTATTACGGCAGAGTGGGCGAGCTATACACCGCCCTCCGCCAGCTGCAAACCACCCTGCCCACCCGCGCCGCCTCCGGCGAGGACGTGGACGCGCTTTCTCAGGAAGTCTGGCAGATTCTCTGCGCCATCCACTGACCAATTTCCGCTCAAGGGGAGGTATCGCCCGTGCCCGAATTTCTGCTTGCCAAACTGAAACGCGCCAACCCCTCTATGCGTAACCGGCTGCTTCGCTACATGGGCGCGCTGGCCGCGCTGCTCCTGACGGCACTGCTGTCGGGTCTGTTCTTGCTGGGTCAGCTGAAAAGCCCCCGCGAGGAGACCCACCGCGCCCTGACCTTCCAGCTGGAGGCGTTCCGCACGGACATGAACTCCCTCTGGCGCAGTGTCTCCGCCATGTGCGTCCATCTCTCCGAGGACATGACCGCTCTGATCGAGGAGCAGTCCCCCCGCTTCGCCGCCCTCAACGGCAGCGTGGACGCCATCGAGTCTCTGCAAGAGGCCATGCTGGAGCCGCTCTGCCAGTATGCGCGGCAGGCGGACTGCTCCGGCGCGTTCGTCCTGCTGAACGCCTCCCTCACCCGCAGCGCGGACTCCCACAGCGGCATTTTCGTCCAGCGCAGCGATGCCGAGCACACCATCAGCGACCTGCTGCTCTACCGGGGCATGGCGGATGTGGGACGCCTCCACAGCGTAATGCCCCACCGCAAATGGGCGCAGGAATTCACACTCTCCGACTTTCCCGGCCTCGCCGACCATCTGGAACGCGCCGCCGCCCCTCTCGAGACCGCCTGCCGCACCACGGAGCTTGTCACCCTGCCCGGCACCTCCGAGCAGTCCATTCTCCTGACCGTCCCCCTTCTCGGCACGGACGGCACGGTCTACGGTCTCTGCGACTTCTCCGTGAACCAGACCTATTTCGCCGCCCACCATGCCCAGCCCTCCGGCGTTGAGCATCTGGCGTGCGTCCTGACCTCCGACACCGGCGGCACACTGGACATCTCCCGCAGCCTGCTGACGTACCCCACCAGCGGCTTCTGTTTCGTCCCGGCGGAGGAGCTCACCGCCAAAACCACCGGCGCGCTCACCGCCTTTTCCTGCTCCGACAGCAGCTTCATCGGTCTGACGGCTCCCTTCACCCTTGCCGCCGGGGACGACGCGCCCCACACGCTGGCGGTGCTCCTGCCCCAGCGCGACTACCACGCCGCCATGGCTCGCAGCACCGTGCAGCTTCTTCTCCTGCTGGTGCTCCTTCTCACGGTAGGCATCGCCTGCTGCATCTTTTACACCAACCGCTACTTCCGCCCCATTCTGGCGAGCATCGACCGCGTCACCGCGCCGGACAACGCCAAGGAGCAGCCCGTTTTCGAGGAGCTGCTCCCCCTCTCCCACAAGCTGCGCTCCCACGAAAGGGCGATCACCGCGCTGGAGACGGAGCAGCAGAGCCTGCGCGGTCAAATGGCGGCGGCGCGGGACGATCTGGACGCCTCCCAGGCGGAGGTCAGCCGTCTGGCGTACCTCCGCAAAAAGGAAATGGATCCCTTGATGTACGAGCTGTTCCTCCGCGGCTACGCCGAGCTTTCCGACGCGGAGCGCGATGTCTGCCGCGCCCTTGCCTCCGGCATGACGCCGCGCCAGTACGCGGAGCAGACAGGACGCGCCCTGAGCACCATCGAGACCCACCGCAAGAACATCTATAAGAAAACGGACATCCACAAGGCGCAGCACCTCCAGATCTGCTACGCCCTCATGCTCCGCGACCCCCAATAAAAAAGGAAGCCCCCCGGCTTCCTTTTTTCCTTATATCTCCGCGGCGGCACCTGCCAGCCACTCCCGCGTCTCCGCGTCCACCAGCGGCGCGATCTTCTCCCGCACCCGCCTGTGGTATGCGTTCAGCCACGCCCTTTCCTCCGGCGACAGCAGCTCCGCGTCCAGCGCGTCCCGGTCAAAGGGCACCAGCGTCAGCACCTCGAACCGCAGGAAGCCCTCCTGCTCCGCCTCCTGCACCAGCAGCAGGTTCTCGTGCCGTATGCCGAAGGCTCCCGCCTCGTAGTACCCCGGCTCATCGGAGATGACCATGCCCGCCTCCAACGCCGGGTGGGTCGCCCCCTCGCCTATGCGCCAGCGGAAGGACGGCGGCGACTCGTGTACGCTCAGCACGCACCCCACGCCGTGCCCCGTACCGTGGTCGAAATCCAGTCCCTCCCGCCACAGGGGCATCCGCGCCAGCGCGTCCAGATTCTCGCCGCACACCCCCTTGGGGAACCGCGCCATGGCAAGCTGGATATGTCCCCGCAGCACCAGCGTAGCCATCTGCCGCTCCCGCGCCGTGATGTCCCCCAGCGCGAATGTACGCGTCACATCCGTGGTGCCGCAGCGATAGTGCCCGCCGCTGTCCAACAGCAGCAGCCCCCGCCGCTGCAAGGGCACGTCCGTCTCCGCCGTGGCGGAGTAGTGTACCACGGCGCCGTGCGCGCCGTAGGCGGCGATGGTGTCAAAGCTGTCCTCCACGAAGTCCGCGCCCTCCGCCCGCAGGCGGTGCAGCAGCTCCCCGGCGGACACCTCCGTGAACGCCTCCGGGTGCTTTTTCACCCGGCACAAAAACCGGCACAACGCCGCTCCGTCCTGCAAATGCGCCGCCCGGAACCCCTCCTGCTCTCCGGCGGATTTCACCGCCTTCCGCACCGAGGCGGGACTGCGTACCGCCTGCCATTCCGTGTGGGCGAGTGCGTGGGCAATGCGGCTGTTGGCGGTGGCCTCGTCCGCCATGACCCGCGCCCCTTGGGGCAGCGCGGCGAGCACGCGGTATATGTCCTCATACGGCTGCATCGTCACGCCGTCCGCCGCCAGCTCCTCCCTCACGGCGGCGGAGAACGCCCGCTCCTGCGCGCACAGCACCGCCCTCTCCCGCCCGATCAGCAGGAACCCCAGAAACACCGGCGTGCACGCCACGTCGCCGCCCCGCAGCTCCAGCGTCCACGCCACATCCGTCAAATCGGTCAGCAGCAGATGATCTGCCTGTGTTTTCGCCATGTCTCCCCGCAGCAGCTCCAGCTTTTCCCGCCGCGTCACGCCGCTGTGGAACGCCCACACCGCCTCGGCGGACAGCCCCGGACGGTCTGTCCAAATGCCCTCCGCCGGGTCGAAGCCGTTCTCCAAGCGGACGTTTTTCTCCGCCAACGCCTTCTCTAACCTCCGGTACAGCTGGGTGCTGACGGTGCGCCCGTCGAAGCCCAGCGTCCCGCCCGCCGCCATCTTCTCCGCCAGAAACGCCGACAGCACGGGCACCCCCGGCTGACCGGCGCGCATCAGCTGTATACCGCTGCCGCGCAGCTGCTGCTCCGCCTGCAAGAAGTACCGCCCGTCCGTCCACAGGTACGCCTCCTCTGCCGTCACCAGCAGCGACCCCGCCGACCCGGTGAACCCGGAGAAGAACGCGCGCGTTTTGAAATACGCGCCCACGTACTCCGAGCCGTGGAAGTCGTCTGTAACGATAAGGCAGGCGTCTATTCCGGAATTATTCATTTTTCGCCGCAGTGCGGCGATCCGCTCCGTCACGATCATGTCCATCACCCTTTCCTTGTGCCAAGTATACCATTGTCCAACTTGAACATCAAGGTAATGTACCGTACAGATTTCAATATGACGCTGCACGTATACACCGCCCGCTTCGTCCTTCTCAAAACGGAACCTCCCCCCACCGCAGCCGGACAAAAAACACCCCCGGCGCAAGTTGCGCCGGGGGCAGTTTTTCGTGCGCCGGTGTCAGGGGACATCGGTGCTTACATTTTCATTTAGTGCTTGCGCTGCTTAGTACCGACCCAAGCCATACCGGTAACAGACAGGATCGCGCTGACAGCGTAGATACCCACGCCGGCATCGAAGGTACCGGGGGAGTTGGTCTTGGTGCCGGTGGTCGTGGTGGTGCCGCTGCCGCCGTAGTGATGGACGACGGATCTGGTGGCAGTGGTGGAGATCAGGTACTCGGAGAAGTGCGGCAGCTTCAGGGTGATGAGCTTGTTCGGCGCATCATAGCTGAAGGTATTCAAAGCCGCGCCGGGAGCCGCCGCGTTAGCCACCTTGGTCAGAGCCGTGGCATCGCTGCCGTTCAAGTAGTAAACGGTCAGCTTATCCGCCTTATCCGTGGAGTAGGGGACGGTGACGAGGGCATACGCACCGGTCACATCCGTCGTAAACAACTTGCTGGTACCGCTGGTCAGGCTGATGTTCACGACGAGCGCAGAGTTGGCGTCTTTACCGGCCATCGCCTTGTTGTACGCCGCAGTGTTCGCGCTTTCGGGCGTCTTGCTGTCCGCCTTGATGTCTAGCTTCAAGTCAATAGCCCCGATTGTGTTCACGCCCGTCTGGTTGATGGTCACGGCGGTCTTGCCGTTGGTGACCGTCAGCTCCTTGTTCGTCTCGATGTCGTTTTTGTTAACAGTCGTGTTGATAGCAGCACCGGAGGTGGCGGGAACTTCCAGCTTCACAGCACTGGTGGTCTCACCGGTGCCGTCCTTGTCCGGGTCCTTCTTAGCAACGGTGTAGACATCACCCTTCTTCGCCACGGTGTAGCCCGTCGTGGGGACGTAGTCCTTGGGGTTGGTGTTGAACGTGCCGCCGGTGATGGGGAGCTTTCCGCCGGTCTTCACGATGGAGCCAGTGAAGCTGCCACCAGTAATTGCAACATCACTGTATTCACTGTGGACGTAGAGGGTCCCCTTAAAGGTACCGCCGGAAACCGTCAGCTTGCCGGGATCGTGGGTAGCATCGCAACCACAGTTATCAATAGAGTACACGGACTCTGCAATGAAGGAACCATTTAAAACCGTGGCAGTGCCGTGGTTCTGGAAGGCAGCCTGCGTATAGTTCTTAAATGTACCGTTGTTAATGGTCAGTATACCGTCATCATCATTCTTGATGGTGTTCAAGCCGCCATCAAACATACCGCCATTGATAGTCAGTGTCGGCTTTTCAACGCCGTCCTTGGTCTTATAGCTGTAGTAACCGTTAGAAAACAGGCTGGAGAAGTGACCCTTATTATTCACAGTAACGCCCTCGCCCACGGTCATCTCGCCGTGGTTGAGGATGGTGTAGTAGCTGTTGCCGCCACTGTTACCGCTATCTTTACCCGCTTCGGCGGAACGCTCAAATGTACCACCGTTCAGGGTAACAGCACCCTTGTTGTAAATAGCAGCCTTACCATGGGTCACGTTATCAACAGTACCGGTGCCATTGATGGTCAGCGCAGCACCCTTTTCCACGGTAATCGTATCCGCACTCTTGTTCGTAATCTTCTTACCATTCAAGTCAATGGTGATGGTCTTCCCGGCAAGGATGGTAATATCCTCTGCCGTGTCCTTCAGCAGCTTGATGTCGCCGCCCACTGCCACTGCGTCAGCCAGAGTCTCGTAGGTGGCATCGCCAATCATTGCAACACCTGTGCCTGTGCCTACGCTCGCCCCCTCTGCCCATGCGGTGGGGATCAGCGTGAGCATCAGCACGAACGCCATTAAGATACTCGTGACCTTCTTCATTCGTCCTCGTCTCCTTTTTCATATTCGGTATATTGGGTATCAGATGCAATCGTTTCCACAACGTGGAAACGGGAAACACCCACGGGTGTTTCTTTTACGATACAGGTTAATTATACCACTTCCTTCAAAAATGTCAGTACGATTTGTAAAAACAACTGTTTTTCTGCGTAATGCACAAAAACCGACGGTCTTTTCGACCATTTTATCTGAACCTTGGGGCTTTGGGCGGTTTGAACTTCGTACAACGTGTAGACGATTCGTGAATAAACGTCGGAGGGGGAAATCTCTGCGCTTGGGTGCTCTCGCCGCAGGGCGCGGGGCGGTATTCCCTTGGCGGCGGCGGGCATGACAGAGAAACGGGAGAATATGGGCTGAATTTTGTATAAAACGACCATTTACTTTTGCCGTTAAAAGTGCTAAAGTCACAGACAACAAGATCGCTGCCGGGCAGCGGGAAAGGAGCACACCATGGAAAAGACGATGAGCCGCAAGAATATCCAGTCCGTGATGGGCTCCTACCGTGTCTATGCCGCCTTCTATTTTGAGGGCTATTTTTGCTGTGCAAAAATGAATCTTCCGGCAGTGCATAGGGCATAGGCGCAACGAATTTGTTTGCAAAAGCTCTGTTCCACCCGGAACAGGGCTTTCAATTTTTTATTGAGAAAAGGAGAAACACCATGAAAAAGCTGTTTACACTGTTTCTTGCGCTGGCGATGGCTCTGAGCATCACCGCCTGCGGCAAGACCGATACACCCGACAACACCGGTGATACCGCCGGTGATACCACCAAGCAGGTCTCCTACCGCGTGGGCGTGTGCCAGCTGGCGCAGCACCCGGCTCTGGACGCCGCCACCCAGGGCTTCGTGGACGCGCTGAAGGAGGAGCTGGGCGACGATGTGGAAATCAACGTGCAGAATGCCTCCGGTGAGAGCAACAACTGCTCCACCATTATCAACGGCTTCCTGTCCGCCGACGTGGATCTGATCATGGCAAACGCCACGCCCGCGCTGACCGCCGCCGCCTCCGCCACCTCCGAGGTACCCATTCTGGGCACTGCCGTGACCGCATACGGCGTGGCACTGGATCTGGACGATTTTGACGGCACCGTGGGCGGCAATATCTCCGGCACCTCCGACCTCGCCGATCTGGGCAAGCAGGCGGACATGCTGGTGGAGTGGTTCCCGGAGGCAAAGAACGTAGGACTGCTGTTCTGCTCCGCCGAGCCTAACTCCCGCTATCAGGTGGACGAGATCAACAAGGCTCTGACCGCTAAGGGGCTTACCTGCACCGAGTTCGCCTTCACCGACTCCAACGATCTGGCGGCTGTTACGGAGAAGGCCGCCGCTGCCAGCGACGTGATCTACATTCCCACGGACAACACTGCCGCCAATAACACCGAGAGCATCGGCAACATCCTCACTGCCGCCGGTGTGCCCGCCGTGTGCGGCGAGGAGGGTCTGTGCGCCGGCTGCGGCGTGTGCACTCTGTCCATCAGCTACTACGATCTGGGCACGACCACCGGCAAGATGGCCGCCAAGATCCTCAAGGGCGAGGCGGACATCTCCACCATGCCCATTGAGTACGCGCCTGCCACTCCCAAGTACAACGCCGCTATGTGCGAAAAGCTGAATATCACCCCGCTGGAGGGCTACACCGCCATCGAAGGCTGATGCCTCTCCTGCATCCGGAAGGGGTCTCTCCCCTTCCGGATGCAGATGGGCTTTGCCACAAGGGGACACCTGCCTGCCGCTTTGTGGCAGAGCCTATCACGTCTCGTAAAAGGAAGGAAATAACCGACATGATACTCACTTCGCTTCTCAACTCCCTGCCGGGTGCCGTGACCCAAGGTCTGATCTGGGGTCTGATGGCCATTGGCGTTTACATCACGTACCGTATTCTGGATGTTGCCGACCTGACGGTGGACGGCACGCTGGCTCTAGGCGGTGCCGCCTGCGTAATGCTGATCCGCGCCGGCGTGAATCCGTGGCTGGCGGTGCTGTGCGCCGCCGTGTGCGGCGCGGCGGCGGGATTTGTCACCGGCGTGCTCCACACCCGCTGCGGCATACCCGCCATCCTCGCCGGTATTCTGACGCAGCTGGCACTCTACTCCGTGAATCTGCGGATCATGGGCGGAAAGTCGAACCAAGCCATCAGCGTGGACAAATTCGATCTGGTCGTGTCCCAGCGGTTCGTGCGGGAGCTGAGCTTGGAAAACCCCATGCCGCTGCTGCTGGTCATCACCGCGCTGCTCATCGGCGCGCTGTACTGGTTCTTCGGCACGGAGATCGGCTGCGGCATACGCGCCACCGGCGCCAACGCCCGCATGGCGCGGGCGCAGGGCATCAACACACAGCGGAACGTGGTGGTGGGGCTTGCCCTCTCCAACGGCATTGTGGCTCTCTCCGGCGCGCTTTTGAGCCAGTACCAAGGGTCGGCGGACGTGAACATGGGGCGCGGCACCATCGTCATCGGGCTTGCCGCCGTCATCATCGGCGAGAGCCTGCTGGGGCGGGTGTTCCACAACTTCGGTCTCAAGCTGCTGGCGGTGTCCTTCGGTGCCATCGTCTACTATCTTGTTTTGCAGGTCGTTTTGCAGCTGGGGCTGAACACCAACGATCTGAAGCTGCTGTCCGCCGCTATCGTGGCTGTATTTTTGGCTGTACCCCATCTCAAGGGAAAAATCACACACAAGGGAGGCAACGTTCATGCTTGAATTAAAACATATTTCCAAAACCTTCTTCCCCGGCACCGTCAACGCGAAAACCGCACTGAACGACCTGTCGCTGACGCTCCATGACGGCGATTTCGTCACCGTCATCGGCGGCAACGGCGCGGGAAAGTCCACCATGCTCAACGCCGTCGCCGGGACGCTCACCGTGGACAGCGGCTCCATCCTGCTGGACGGTGAGGACATCACCCGCAAGCCGGAGCACCGGCGCGCCGCCGACCTTGGACGCGTGTTTCAGGACCCCATGATGGGCACCGCCGGGGATATGTGGATCGAGGAAAATCTGGCGTTGGCGGCACGGCGCGGCAGCCGCCGCACCTTCAAGTGGGGTATTTCCCACGAGGAGCGGGAGCGGTATCGCGAGCTGCTGGCTCCTCTGGGGCTGGGGCTGGAGGATCGCCTGACCGCCAAGGTGGGGCTTCTCTCCGGCGGGCAGCGGCAGGCTCTGACACTGCTGATGGCGTCGCTGAAAAAGCCGAAGCTGCTGCTGCTGGACGAGCATACGGCGGCTCTCGATCCCAAGACCGCCGCCAAGGTGCTGGAGCTTTCCGACCGCATCGTGGAGGAGAACGGGCTGACCACCATGATGGTGACCCACAACATGAAGGACGCCATCGCCCACGGCAACCGTCTCATTATGATGGACGCGGGACGGGTGGTGCTGGATATATGCGGCTGGGAAAAGCAGAAGCTCACCGTGCCCGATCTGCTGGCACTGTTCTCCGAGGCGGGCGGCACCGACGCCGCCGACGACAAGCTGCTGTTGGCTTGAGATAACGCAGGCAAAAGGCTGATTTCCTCCATAACAAGGGCAGCACCCCACGGCTTCGCCGTGGGGTGCTGCCCTCAGGCTGTCGAAAAAGCCGCTGGCTTTTCTCGACAGCCTGCAATAATGCCG
>URXW01000011.1 GCA_900551995.1 uncultured Eubacteriales bacterium | reverse complement strand
AATATGCAGTGGTATCGAAGAGGTCATAACGAGCACGACTGGAAATCGTGTTGTCGTCAAAAGCGGCACGAGGGTTCGAATCCCTCCCACTGCGCCAACGAAAAACCCTGTAACCATGCTGGTTACAGGGTTTTCTTTTATGCCAAAATGGGGGTTTGACCATAGTTTTGACCACAAACGTGGTTACTGACCCTGTTTTTTCTCGCCTTTAGCGAGTCCTCTAAAACGCTCCTGTATACCTCCTACCACCTCGCGTTGCCGCTTCTCCGAAGGATGGGTGTACACGTCGAGCGTCATCGTTGCCGTGGTGTGACCCAGCATGCCCTGTAGCGATTTCACGTCCGAACCACTGGCGATCGCAACGGTGGCCAAGGTGTGCCGCAGGTCGTGGGGACGCAAATCCGGACGCCCAATTTTTTCGGCAATTCTCTTGAAGTGCTTGTAAAAAGTCATGGGGATTATGTAGCGGCCAAGGTCGTTTGTAAAGACCAAATTCCACTCGTTATCCCACAGTTCGCCGGCCAGCTTCGCATTTTCCTCCTGCCGCTTTTTCTCGTCTTCCAAGCAGGCTACCGCATCCTCCGTTAAGTAAACTGTGCGCTGCTTTTTCGTTTTTGTCGCATTTTTGATGAAGTATGTACCGCTCTTTTGGCGGTCCTTCTGGAGCTGCTGCTCAACAGTAATGCACTTGCCTTTGAAGTCCACCTTGTCCCACGTGAGTCCAAGACACTCGCCCTCGCGTATACCGGTGAAAAGACAAAAAGCATAAGCGTTTTTGAACTCCGGGTCCGCTTCGATGGCCTTCAGAAATGCCGGAATTTCATCGTCAAGCAGCGGAGTAATTTTATGTTTTTTACACTTTTCAATGTCTAAATTTTCGCAGGGATTTTTGACAATGACGCCCTTCTTAACGGCATAAGCTAAAGCCGTATGGAGCACCGTGATGACGTTCTTGACGGTCTTCGGGGAGAGCTTCTTCTTTGACAGCGTTTCTGCCATATCTTCGATGTCGCCCGGCTGCAAGCTCTGCACACGAATCCCGCCCAAATTAGGGTTGATATGATTTTTGATGATACCAGCATAACTTGCAACGGTCAGCGGCTCTCGCTTCATTTTGACTCTTTTTTCGAACCACTCATTTACGCACTCTGCAACCGTTACTGTGCTATTATCACAGTAGGCGCCCTGCTTTACTTCGTAGAGGAAGGCAATGGCTTTGTCCATTGCCTCCTTTTTTGCTGCACCATAGAAGCTCTTGTATTTCCTTTTGCCATCGCTGCCGAACCGCCGCGTATCAAGAACGCGCGCCTCATAACGACCGTCTTTCCGCTTAAAAACGCTAATGCCGTCTCTGTCAGAACACTTTTTGTTCATAGTTCTTCATCCTTTCCAAAAAAATGTATCCAAACATAACGGCATCAAAGCCAAGAACCCCAACGGGCAGCGTCCGTCTTTGCCGCAGCAAACCGTCCGACGGATGGGAAATCGCATTCAAAAAAGCGGAAAATATACAAAAGGATGAAGATTCAGTTGTGAGGCCGGTTCAGGCATGATTTGTGGTAGCAACGCCTTCTTTCCTGTAATCGTTAATTACTTTTTCTCTGCACGCATTCGCATCTATACTACATCTTGTTATTTGTAGTATACCATACAAGCTAAATATAGTCAAATGTTTGTTCCAGATAGGGTTTATAAATTTGTGGCCTCGAGGTAGTTGACAATATTTTCGTTTATGGTAGCTTTGAATTATAGAAAGCGCAAAGGAGAACTTGTTATGAGAAGATTTTTGACAATTGCCGAGACCGCCGAAATGTTGGGTGTCTCCCGGCCCACCATCTATAAAATGGTTCACGAAGGGAAACTCCCTGCAATTTGGTTAAGGCGCAGGGTGGTTATTCCTGTTGGAGAATTCGAAAAATGGGTGCAAGCTGAAAGCTGGAAAAACCGCGGAACCACCGCATAGGCGCAGGCTTCCGGTGCCCGGCGGATCTTCGATCCGCCGGTAGCACCCACATTACTAACAGGGGGGTTGGGCATACAAGAGAGGTATAGATAACAGGCACATAGAGGAGATTAACCGATGAATGAGAACAAAAACTGCGTACATATTGATTATCTTTCGTTCACGAAAAAAGGGCTAACCTTACAAGAGATTTGCACTGAATTGGGGTTGAGGCATCTTCAGTTTCTTGAAAGTCGCAAGGGCCCTTCAGCCGATTATAAAACCGGTCTCTCCTTTGGTGGAATAACCCTTTACCATCAGGGGTTCGACAAAGAAGGCGTCTTGGTGAGTCTCTCGGGCGAGGGGTGCAAAACATTCGAACGAGAGTCTTCTATTGGTTGGGACGTTTTGGGCAAAGTCGCTACTGCGTCTGATGCTCATGTAACGCGCCTCGACCTGGCATATGATGATTTCAATGGTAGCCTCGATATAAGGGAACTCAAGAAATTACGGGACGAAGGGAAATATACATCGCATTTGAAAATTAACGAGGAAACCCGTACCGGCAAAAGAATCGAAAATGGGTTGACAGTTTCTTTTGGAGTCAAAGGCGGCGACGTATTTATTAGATTTTATGATAAGGCTGCCGAACAGAAAATTCACGGAAAGCATTGGATTCGAGCCGAGATTCAGCTTCGGAACCAGCACGCAGATAATGCTGTGCGGTCTGGCTTACCAATAGATATACTTTTCGCCTCCGCTATGGGTAAATACCTCACTTTCAAGGAGGCGAGTACGACAGATAGTAATCCCTCGAGATGGCCGTTGGCTCCTTTTTGGGAACCCATTGTTTCTAAGGCACAACCAATCTGTCTGACAAGGCCTTTGGAGGCACGTGACGACAAGACAAAAAACCGCATTGATAATTTTATAAATATCACGCGGAGGCTTGCAGAGCACGTCGGCTGGGCGTGTATCTTTGATATACTATGCGAAATTGCACATTCCGAAACAGGTGATAAATTCTGCTGGATAAAGGCTCCTGATGGAGAGCGATTTGCTCCGTTTATCGAAGGCGCGGTAGCTGCCATTCACCTACAGAGAGGACATTCTCCGGCTCAGTCTGCCGTCCACTCGTAGTACCTCAGCCCCGCTGTGCCGCACCGCAAAGGGTTCAGGCAGGGCAGCACATCTCGCGCTTACCACGCCCTACCCGAGCCCCCTGTGCGGACGCACCCCCCGCACGCCGCTGATCACCGGCGCAGGCGAAGTGCTTCGCGTGCCCGAGGCTTCATCTAATCTGAATAGCTTTTTGCGGTGAGGTCGATAGCGAAATCCATAAATGGAAATAGAAGGCAAAAACAGGAAGGAGTGGAACTCCTTCCTGTTTTTGCCTGAGAGTTTTCTGCAAAGCATCAGCTGTCCCTTAGAGCTTTTCTGAGCCATACTGCGAGAGCCAGTAGGACAAGGAGCACACGGGTAGCCCACGCTTATCCACCCGTCTGAGCCCCTGTACGGGCGCAAAGCGTGTACCTCGTGAATAGGTGCTACTTGCAGCAGTCATCGCAAAGAGCACGAATATCACTTATCACATCATCCCAAACAATACCTGCTGCATAGCTGTTTTTTCCTTGGTATCTTTCCCATTGTTCCCGCATCAGGGGGCTTATTCGAATTTCATCAAGCGTTCGCTCATATAACACCAGCACCTGCTCACTGCCTCGTTTGCGGGCAGTCGCAGTAAGGGCTGCCGCAAGGGTGGCTTTGTCAATCTCCAGTCCTGTATCCTGCAGAACATACAAATCGTAAAAATCGCGCAGCCGCGTATTCAGAACCGAGCGCGACAATACCGTTTCTATCTTTTCCGCCAGCACCGTTTCAAGGTTATACGCCCAAAGAGTGATATACCTCTCTTCAAACATCAACTTGTATTGATAGTTGACAGCGGCTGGCGTAATCGCGTCTCCCGTGGATATATCGATTTTCAGCGGTATTCGAGTTGCGTCTAAAAACGCATTGAGGGAAATACGGACACCGCTATACTCCGCATCATCCATAATCGTCCCAAAATCATTGATTTCAAAGCGGATATTGTCATCAACAGGCACCGCAATGATTTCTTCAACCATTGCTTTTGCGGCTATCGTATCCAGCGGCATATTGCGAATACTCGTATCAATATCCATAGTGGCGCGGTTTTCAAGGCCCACCATGGCAGATACAAGCATCCCACCCTTTAAGATGAAATTATCCCTATGCTCCGACAGAGATACTCGCTCTAAGAATCGTTCCATACCATAATTGCGTATCAGTAGTTGTGCCTTGGCACTATCTCCTCGTGCCATGTTTCGGACTTTGTCCTTAAGCTGCCGTGAAGTCTTAATCATCAGAACAACACCCCCATCACCTCGTTCACTTGTTTTTCCATTCGCATGACCGATGCATAATGGCTTAAGTTGACAAGATTTTTGTCTTTCTTTTTCATATATTCCCTTATTGCATAGTTGAATGCTGCGCTGTCCATGTCTGACCGCTTGCGGATTATATCACAAATCGTCCGCTCCATATCATAGGCACGGACAAAATGGCCGCCATTTGAAGAAATCAGACAGATACCCATGGCATACCAGTCCGCTTTTGTATAATAGACCTTTACACCCTTTTCCACCAATCCTCTGCTGTTGTAATTTGCCGCAACAGTAACAGAAAACGGCAGCGGCTCCTTCTCGGCGAGGTTGTGCAGATATAGCGCCGCTTCATGTGAGAAGACTGCTTTTGGGAACTGCGCTTGCAGCAGGTACATCTCATCCGGGAACACATCGGGAGACACATAAACACCGTGTGCGGCCTTTTCCAGCCCTCTTTCCTTTATATACCGATAGAAAGCGTCTTTCGTGACACCGGCAGCCAAAACATCGGAGGTTTTCAGAACGCCTTGGTTTTCAAGAGACAGTTTTTCGATTACATCGTTTTTCAAGCCTATCACCAACTTTCACGCTGATATTATACGGCAAAACCAGCGTGAAAGTCAACTGCATAATGCTTTTTTGCATCGGGAGTTTATTCACAACGCACCGACTATGCTTTGAGATGCTTCTTGCGCCCTCGGCACAATCGGAAGGCGCATACCTTAGCTTGCCACGCCCCCGCTGCGCTGTCCATGTCCGACCGCTTGCGGATTATATCGCAGTTCGTCCGTCCAGGGCGGCAGCTACACTTGAATGGAGGCAACCGCCAAAAGAGTACCGGACGGCAGGGGGGTGTGTTACCTCCCTGCCGTCCGGCTGAAAAAGGGGACGATTAGATAGTTAAATCAGCTTATTGTCTTTAGTCGTCGTTTTTCTTCTTGCGAAACACGCAGGCACTTCCGGCTATGCTCAGCACCACGCTCGCCAGATAAATACCCACGCCGGGGTCACCCGTGTGCGGGCTGGTGGTGCCCTTCAGCACAAATGTCGTGGTCACCGCCGCGCCGTTGGTGTACACCACCCTCAGCGTGTGGGTGCCCTGCGACAGCGTCGCGGTATAGGTGCCCTGCAGCTTCACGGCGTTGCCGCTGACGATGTAATACTTGCCATCGACCATCGCGCCGTCCACGTAAACAGCACTCACCTTCGCACCATCGCTCTTGGCAGTTACCTTGATGATGTCGCCGGCTCTCTTGGTCTGGTCTGCACCGCCGGTGATCTCCGCGCCGGGAGTTCCCGTGTAGTGGCGACGTCCGCCGGAGCTGGGGGCAGCCGGTGTGCTGGGCGTATCACCAGCCACCAGATACTTGGAGAAGTGCTCCAGATGCAGTGCGATCATGCCGGTAGCGCAGTGTAGGTAACCGGCTGCGCCGTCAGCTCCGCACTCTGCACGAAATACGCCGTCACGTTCTCCATGGCGGTGCCACCGAAGAACTCCACATCCGCCTTTGCGCCCGCCACGCTGCTCGTAAACACGTTCGCACCGGCATCATTCTTCAGAGTGATCTCCACCATGATGCAGCTCTTGTTCTTAAACTGGTCGCTGTTCTTCAGGCTGTCGGGCACGGGAATAACGGTGAGCTTCAGCGTCAGATCTTCCCCCCGTCCCCGCAGGTAGTCGGCGGCAGCCTGATTGAACACCACCTTGGCGGGCTTGCCGTTGATGTCGGGGACGTTGACGATCAGCTCCTTCGCCGCGCCTGCGTCGATCTCCTTCGTCTCCGCATCAGACTTGATAACGGCAGCATCCGTCACCGTCAGCACCAGCACATCGGCTTTTGACCTGTAATTCTCTGTGGCTTTAGCGGCAACGAAAATGTCTGCGCTGCCCTTCTTCCCCGCCTTGACGGTAATGGTCTTGGTGGCCGCGTCCACCGTTACAGCCGCCACGCTCTCGTCGCTGCTGAAGGCGGTCACTTCACCGTCGCCGTTGTAGGTATACGTAACGCTGCCTGTGGCACCCACCTTCATGGTCTTGGTGGCTTCAGCCACGTCCAGATACGCGTCCTTACGGGCGGTGACGGCGACCGTCACGGTCTTGGTGCCGCCCTCGTGGTTCGCATCACCGGCGTCGGTGAATGTGACGGTGTAGTTCTTGGTACTGTCGGGCGCGGTAGCGGTGTAAACGCCGTCCTCAAAGCTGCCCTTCAGGTCGCCGTCACCAGTCTTTGTTACGCTCGTACCGGCAACATTAAGAGACACAGTACCGCCGCCCTTGACGTTCGTCTCGCCGGTGACGGTCAGTGCGCAGGAGGCTTTCTTGATCTCGTAGTTGAAGTCGATCCAAGTAGTATCGTTGTCCACCAGATACACCGTACCCGTGTGCAGACCGGCATTGAAATCGGTATCCGCCTCAACACGGAACGTGCCGGCGGTCAGCGGGGTGGGACTGCCGCTGTCCTTGGGCATCATCTTCACGGTGACGCTGGGCGTCTGAGAAGTGCCGGTATAGACCAGCGAAGTGTCGCAGGAAACGGTGTACACCGTGGCGTCATCCGCTTTCTTACCCCACTGGGCGTACAGCTTGGTCAGGGGCTGATTGGTGGTCTTGAGGTAGTCGCCGGCATTGTAGCTGACGCCGCTGCCGTCCGCCTCGGTGTTCCAGCCCATGAAGGCGTAGCCTGTCGGCGCGGTAAAGGTGCACGCAGGGGCTTTGGTGTTCTCGTTGTATTTCGTTTTATCTTTCCACTCTTTATCGATTTTGTTGATAACCCCGTCGCCCAAACCAGGTGCGACATAGGAATGGACGCTATCCATCGTGCCCGTGCCGCCGTTGGCGTCCATGGCACAGTCTATCATGTAAACAGCATAGACCGTGGTTGGATTGTTCTCAAATTTGGATATGTGGCTTGTATCGCCCTTGTATTGTTCATTCCCAACGCAGATACCCGCTGCCGTGTACCAACCCAGCGTCTTCGCCTGTACGCCATTCACAGCGTACTTCGCCATTCCGATACCATCAGTCGTGGATGAATAATTTCCGCGCAGTGCGTCACTGTAACCGACAGTAGCCTTATAGTAGCCAACATCGCTCATGGGGTGCTGGAAATCATCCCATGTCGTGATACCCCGTGCCACAATGGTACGCAGGTTTGAGCAGTTTTGGAACGAGGGATATGCTACAAAGTTGCAGGTATCCGGCAATTCGATAGACTCCAGCTTTGGGCACCACGCAAGTATTTGCACAGTCCCCTTTCGATTTCCAAAATCCGTCAGTGTGTTGCCCTCGGCGAAGGTAACAGTGCGAAGAGACTTACAACCGGCAAAGGCTCTGTTGCCAATCGTCTTCACACCCTTCCCAATGACAACCTCTTCCAAATATTCATTGTTCTCACAAAATGCATTGGGAATTGTTGTTAAACCGTTTCCAATTACCAGCTTTTGTACCTTTGCCTTGTTCACAAGCTGCGACTCAATTTCCGTCACGCTCTCCGGCAGCACGATCTCCGGAATCACTGTCTCCTGGAATGCATAGTCACCAATGAACTTTACACTGCCCAGGTCAAAGTGGTTGATCTTTGCCTTTTGGAACGCGCCGCCCAAAATCGTCTCCACAGTAGCGGGCACGGTATAGCTATCTGCCGTCCCCTCGCCGGGGAAATAGCGCACCAGCGTCTTCATATCACTGGTGAACAGCACGTTGTCCACCATCTTGAAGGCGGTATTGCCCTCCGCCAGCGTCACGACCATCTCACTGCCGAACGCACGCTTGCCGATTTTCGTTACCGAAGCGGGGATGCTGATGGTCGCTTTGTGCAAATTGCGGTTGAGCGCAACCGCACCGATGCCAGTCACGCCCTCCTCAATAATGACTTGGGTGATTTGGTCGCCGTACATTTTACCGTTTTTATCCAGTGCTGCCCAGCACCCGGCTTTCGACTGTCCCGGCTCGTCCATTATGTCTCCCTTGCCGGAGATGGTCAGGGTGTAGGCGGGGAGCGCGATGAGTTTCCCAGTCTCATCCTCCACGGTCACCTTTCCGCCGTTGGGCATCACTTCCCACTTGACGCTGTCACGACCGCCCTCGTTGCTCGCCGCGCCACAGGTACCCGAGGTGGGGCCGGTGGCTCCGACAGCGGACTCTCCCTCCGCCCAGGACAGTGTGGTCATTGTCAGTGTCATCAGCACCGCTAATAGTAATGTCACAATTCTTCTCACTTTTTATTTCCCTCCACTTTTCTAAATTTGTACAGAGACTTTCGTTCCCACGAAGGGGGAACGAAAAGAGCATCCCATGGGATGCTTCGTCGTCTACTCATACAATATCATTGTACCACCCGCTCGAAAATTGTCACGTATTTTTGATTTTTCGGCGCAATTTCTGCGTTATGCTGATAAATCACCCGGTTTTTTCTTGAATTCTTGTGTAATTTTACAGCATTTACGGGCTTGTCTGCGGCAAATCATTGTTTCTCCTGCCGCTTCAACCGCTCCTCAATCTCCGCAAAGACATTTTGTAACTCGAAAACCGCCTCTAAGGAATCCTCCGCAATCTTCTTCCCTATTCTGTTATTCGCGCCGCGCACTGCATCATTCCTCATATTATTGTTTCGAATTTTCGATAAATACTTCTTTACCGCCGCGCAGGTTAACATTTCCGACAATGTTCTTGGGGATGCACTCCAGCCACGGGAACAGTGCGCCGCCGAACTCCAAAAGGAAAGCAAGCCCCTTGTCTGTGATGCGGCAGATGCGGCGCACCCGCTTGCGGCTTCTTCCCCCAATTCGAATATCACCCTCAGCACTCGACTCCTTCACAAAGCCGGCACTTATTCAACAAACATTTGCGTGTCATAAATGACCATCTTTCGCCCGTTTACGACCGTGCCGTGAGCCCGAATTGAGGGCAGTGCCGGCGTCCGGACGAGCAGCAAATCTGCCTCTACAAAAGCATCAAACAGGCCCCTGCGGGGTGGTTTTTTTGTTAGTCGTTTTTGCCGGTTTTTTGGTAAATTTTTTATTTTTACGCTATAGTTTTAATATATTTGTTTAAATTCGTTTGTAATTCTCTTCGTTTTGTATGATTTGCACAAAACGAAGCCAAAAAGTTCTATATGCAATTTCCGTTTAGGGGGTTGAAAACGCTGTCGAATGGTGGTAAACGTTGTAGTTGGTTCACGGAATAATTCTTTAGTAAGGGAGTTTTCACCATGAAACGCGCCATTTCCGCCTTTCTTTCTGTGATTCTTGTACTAACGTTGATACCGGCTCTCGCCTTCGGCGCGGGGACGGTATATTTTTCTGCCGGATTCTTCTCTCCGGGGGATCCTATGCACGTCAACGCCGCCGTGGGGAGCAACGTGGAGCTTCACGTTTTTCTGACGCCGCAGGACGGGAACAAGACGTTCAGCTCCTACTATTTCGCTGTCAGCTACGACGCGGCGCGGCTTGCCTTCGTCAGTGCGGATTTTCCTCAGGACGGCGGTAAACCCGTTGTGGCAGAAGCGATTGACGGCATCCTCACCGTCGCCGGATTTGGTGAGACGCGCAGCGACATCGGCATTAAGCTGACCTTTAAGGCGATTGCCAGCGGAGATGCACGGGTCACGTTACAGCGCGCCTTCATGGATCGCCGCGCCAATGCCGGACGCGACGCCGCCGAGGTCTCCCTCCCCGCCGCCCAGCGTTCCGTCACCGTCCACTGCGGCGGCTGCACGGTGACGCTTCCGGACCTGGAGGGCATCTCCGGTCCATCGTTCGTTGGTGCCGGAGGGGACTACACCTTCCACGCACCGGCGGGCTTCACCTATAAATTCAACGCCGCCATCGGGCAGACATCGGTGCCCGTCCGCAGCAACGGCGACGGCTCCTACACGGTGGAGAATGTCACCGGCGATCTGGTCATCACGCTATCGGACGGGGAGCACCCCGTGCCCCGTGAGTACGGCGTTTCCTTTACCGGCAGCGGCGCGGAGGACGTGCGCGACAGGGGTGAAACCGCCTGCTACAACACGGATTTTCATTTTACGCTCACCCCGGACGCCAACTATGATTACGCCGTTTCCGCCACCGTCGGCGGCAAGCCGGTGACGCTGGACGTTTCGGGCGATACCTATACAATTCCCGGCACTTCCATTTTAGGGGACATCGCCGTTACCGTATTCAAGGCCCCTAAATCCGAGACCACTCAGCTGGTATTCGTGGGCAACGGCGCGGAGGATGTGGTCGGCGGAGGCGGCGTGCATACTGTGGCGAACCACGCGGAGCACACCTTCGCCATCGCCCGGCGGAATGACTGCGAGTACGCCGTCACCGCCCGGAGCAGCAGCGGCAAGCTCGTGACTGTAACGGAGAGCGCGGCGAAGGACGACAGCTATATCATTCCCGGCAGCTGCATCACCGGCGGCATCATCACTGTGACGGTGACGCGGGCGGCTCCCTCTGAGACGGACGTTTCCGTGGGGAAATTTCTGGAGCTGTCCAACGGGCGCGTCCTGTTTCTGATACAAGCGGCCTCCCAGACAACGCTGCCGGCGGGCAAGGATCTGTATTATAGTGGGCACGCCATGTTCTGGTCGCAGGAGTACGGCTCCTTCGTCTATCTGGCGGAGGGCGCATCCAGCACCGCCGCGGCGGCGGACGACGCCGCAAGCCTTATCACCGTGGGCAGCACGGGACACACCACCGTGGAGCGGTACGGCGACGCCAACGGCAGCGGCACCGTGGACATCAACGACGCGCAGTATATCTACGATCTGTGCAGCCATCAAACCGCGCCCACGCTTGCCGCACGCAGCGACATCGCGCAGCTGCTGTGCGCCGACGTGAACCACAACGGTGAACTGGAGGTCGCCGACGCCCGCGCCATGGTGTACCGTATACAATAAAAGATACTCCTCCATTTGCGCCGCGTAGCGGCGCAAATTTTTTTCGGTCAAGTGGTTTACTTTCACGCATTAAAATGTTATACTATGATCAGCAGAAAAATGGTAGAAAGAAGGAGAAGCCATCATGGTACGAGCGGCGAAATCCAAGATCGGCAAGAAGGAAAAAAGCGACCTGCTGTACAAGGCGATCCTCACGCTGGAGACGGAGGAGGAGTGCTACAACTTCTTCCAGGATCTCTGCACCGTGTCCGAGCTTCGCAGCATGGAGCAGCGGTATGAGGTCGCCACCCTTCTGAACGACGGTATGATCTACAATGACATTCTGGAGCGCACCGGCGCGTCCAGTGCCACCATCAGCCGCGTGAACCGCAGTCTTATCTACGGGAACGGCGGCTATGAGAGCGTGCTGGAGAAAATGAAGGAGCAGGGTTCCAAATGAGCTGCTACGAAGCACTTGCCGGCTCCTACGACGCGCTGACCGAGGACGTGGGCTACGCCAAGCGGGCGGATTTTCTGGAAAAGCTGCTGCGGCGCAGCCGTATCCCCGTGAAGTTGGTGCTGGATCTCGCCTGCGGCACCGGCACCATGACGTGGCTGCTGACGGCGCGGGGCTATGAGGTCATCGGCGTGGACGGCAGCGAGGATATGCTGGCCGCCGCCATGGGCAAGGGCGGACAGGCGGCGGGCGTGCCGCCCGTTTTCCTGCACCAGTCCATGCCGCGGCTGGATCTGTACGGCACGGTGGACGCGGCGGTGTGCTGTCTGGACAGCCTGAACTACCTGACCGACCCCAAGGACGTGCAGCGGACGTTCCGGCGGCTGCATTTGTTTGTGGCTCCCGGCGGCGCACTGGTGTTCGACGTGAACACGGCGGCGAAGCTGGCGGCACTGGACGGGCAGGTGTTTCTGGACGAGACGGAGGACACCTACTGCGTGTGGCGGACGGAGTATCACCGGGGGCTGTGCACCTATTATGTGGATCTGTTCCGCCGCCGGAAGGACGGCGCGTGGCAGCGCAGCACCGAGGTGCACCGGCAGCGATCGTACACGGTGGAGCAGCTGACCGCGTGGCTCACGGAGGCGGGGTTCGGCGACATCCGGGTGTACGGCGATATGCGTATGCGCCGCCCGCGGGAGGACGAGCAGCGGGTCTATATCAGCTGCATACGGAAGTGATTTTCCGCAGAAATGAGACAGGAACGCCCCGCCCGAACCGGGCGGGGCGTACAAAAGATAGGAAGCAAAAGAGGTTGAAAGTAGTATGGCAGATAGGATCGTAAGAGCCATTTCCACAGACGGCATGGTGCAGGCGGCGGCAATTTGCAGCCGGGAGCTTACCGAGCGGGCGCGGCAGATACACAAGACGCTGCCCGTCGCCACGGCGGCACTGGGGCGCACGCTGGCAGCGGCGTCCATGATGGGCAACGCGCTGAAGGGCGACGGTGCCAGCCTGACGCTGCAATTCAAGGGCGGCGGCCCGCTGGGCACGGTGCTGGCGGTCAGTGACAGCGGCGGCAACGTCCGGGGCTACGTGACGAACCCCCACACGGACATCCCCCTCCGCGCTGACGGCAAGCTGGATGTGGGCACCGCCGTGGGGCACGAGGGCACGCTGACCGTGATCAAGGATCTGCACATGAAGGAGCCGTACGTGGGCACCATCGACCTGCTGGGCGGGGAGATCGCCGAGGACATCGCAGGCTATTTCGTGGAGTCGGAGCAGATCCCCACCGCCTGCGCGCTGGGCGTGCTGGTGGACAGGGACCAGAGCGTGAAGGCAGCCGGAGGGTATCTCATTCAGCTGATGCCCGGTGCCGGCGAGGACACCGTCACCAAGGTAGAGGGCGGCATAATGGCCGCCGGTGCCGTATCCGCGCTGCTGGACAAGGACGACGACCCGGAGCACCTGCTGCGCGCCGTCATGTCGGATTTCGAGCTGAAGATCTTAGAGACGTGCCCCGTGGCGTACAAGTGCTATTGCAGCCGGGAGCGCGTGGAGCGGGCGTTGATCTCCCTTGGGCGGGAGGAGCTGGAGAAGATGCTGGAGGAGCAGGGCGGCTGTCAGCTGACGTGCCAGTTCTGCGACGCGGTGTACGACTTCTCCGCCGATGAGCTGCGGGGTCTTTTGAAAAATCTGTAAAGAAAATCGGAGATTTTGAAAAATTGTTGTTGACAGAACGGGATGGGATTGTTATAATCAATCCTGTCGTTTGACGCGACAGGTACGGGAGCATAGCTCAGCTGGTTAGAGCACCTGCCTTACAAGCAGGGGGTCACTGGTTCGAGTCCAGTTGTTCCCACCATCCACACGGCCAAGTAGTTCAGTTGGTTAGAACGCCAGCCTGTCACGCTGGAGGTCGAGGGTTCGAGCCCCTTCTTGGTCGCCATTTGCCTCGGTAGCTCAGTTGGTAGAGCAGCGGACTGAAAATCCGCGTGTCGCCGGTTCGACCCCGGCCTGAGGCACCATCGGTGCCGCAATAGTGGTGCCGTTTGCGGGCGTAGCTCATCTGGTAGAGCGCGACCTTGCCAAGGTCGAGGTAGCGAGTTCGAGCCTCGTCGCCCGCTCCAAAAATCACCACCCTGAAGGGTGGTGATTTTTTTCGCGTGCTCCTCGGCTTGCAGTTTTTGCTCTGCAAAAACTGGACCGCGCAGGCGCGGTCTTTGACTGAACGCGAGTGGGGGAACCCGTCAAAGGTTCCCCCCTCACACTCCCCCTTCCTTGCGATGTGCGGGAGTGCAGGCAACAAAACCTGTGGACAATCACAAAAAAGAAAGACACCCACATGGGTGTCTTTCTTTTTTGGAGACGTTCCCTTCCGCCGGTCATTCCTCCACCACGGGCGGGGTGAAGCACTCAATGGCGGTGCGGAGCTTGGCGTGGCGGATGACGAAGTGGATGGCGGGAGATTTCTCCTTGGACACCATGACCCACTGCCCCTCGTGCATGGTGATCTGCAAATTCCGGAACGCGCCGCCGCTGGTCAGCTCCACGGTGCAGTGGGGATGGGACGCGGCAAATTCCTCCGTCTGGCGGAGGTGCGCCCAATACTCCTCGTAGGTGTAGGGGATGTCCCGCTCGTAAAACAGCCCGGACAAGGACAGCGCGGCGGGGTACTGGTCGAACATCTCACGGGTCAGGCGGGGCAGCTCCAAGTGCAGCTCGTTCTCCTTGAGGAGCGTCTCCACCTGCTCCCGGCGGCTGCGGGCGAAGGACAGCACACGCGCCCGCTCCTCCTGGGGCACGGCGTGCTTTTGGAGGAGGCCGTCCAGAAATTCCGGCTTCGCCGCATACAGCGGCGGGGCGGAGAGCAGGCTGCGCCGCCGTCCGGCGGTGCGGCTGTCCGCCAGCAGGAAGGCGTTGAGACGCGCCGCCTTGTCCTCGCGGTAAATGTCCATCAGCGGACGTGCGTTTTCCAGCAGGGCGTCCGCCCGGCGGCGGTAATACGCCACCTCGGCGCGGTTGTTGGTGAGATAGTACCTGCCCTCGGCGTGGTGTCCCGCCACCGCCTCGCCGGACAGTGCCGCCGTGCCGCTGACACGGAGGAAGTGGAGGAACACGCCGCCTTGGGGCGTTTTGAAGTAGTACGGCTCGATCTGACCGGTCATGTACATGGGGATGAAGCTCTCCAGTCCCAGCATCATCTCCGGCAGAGAACGGTCGATATTGTGGATGATTTGCAGCTTCAGCCCCTTTTTCAGCAGCATCGCCATGCCGAACATCCACTTTTTCGGAAATTCCGCGTCCTTCGCCATCTCGGTCATGGGCATATCGCTGTACATAAACACCGGCTCCATGGAGCGGGACAGCACCGCCGCCTTCATAAAGTCCAGTTCACTGTCCATCATCTGGCGCAGCCCCGTGTACGTGCATCTGGTGGGCAGCTGGAAGGGCACCGTGGGCACCTTCAGCTCGTCGAAGTGGATGGAGCGTATGTACTCGTTCAGATCGAACTCGTCCAGCTTTGTCAGAAAGCGGGAAACGGTGTTCTCCCGGGGCGGGTGGCTGCCCAGCAGCCACTCCTGCACGCGGCGGCAGTACGCCGCCCGGTCGGTCAGCTCCCCCGCCGGACAGCCCAGCAGCTCCGCCGCCACCTGCCGCTGCTGCTCCGTGTCCATCTCCCGCGACAGGTAGGACGCCACCGCCGCGGCGAATTGCTCCGGCTCCGCCGGCTGCCGCGCACCGCTGCGGAAGCGGAAAATGGTGGATGGGTCGTAATTGGTGTAGCGGCACAGCTTCGCCACGCTGACATCCATCACGTCTATGAGGGCGTTGAAGTTCTCCCGCAGCATCCGTTTGTCCGCCCCGGCGAACTCGTCGCATTGGAGGAACGCTTCCTGCACCGTGTCCTCGTTCATGTCCGCCACGCCCTTTTCCCGCGCCAGCGCGGACAGCGCGGCACAGAGGGCGGAGAGCGCGGTGCTGCCCCGGGAGGGCGTGCGCTCGCCGGTGCGGTAGCGGCTCAGCGTGGGGGCGGACAGCCCCGCACCGTCCGCCAGCTCCTTGCCCCGGCAGCCCAGCCGGGTAATATACTCGTTCAGCTGCTCGCAAAAGCGCATACGGCACCTCCCACATTTTATATTGATATAAGTATACCCCCTCCGCCGACAAAAGGAAAGAGCGGCGTAAAAATTGCCAAAACCGGCAATGGACGCAAGCGGTAATCGCGTTTCTTTTCCCCCGCCCCCGTGCTACAATATTTTACGAGAAGTCCCGCAAAACGGAGAAACGGAGGAATACGACTATGACGCAGAAACGAACGGTACTATCGACGCTGCTGGCACTGGTCATGGTGCTGTTGCTGACGGTGCCCGCATGGGCGGGGGTCACGGACGTGACCGGCGGCACAACCACAAACACGTACACCCACACGTACCACACGAGAGTGGATGCCACAGCCATATTTCATCTCAGGAGCGGCGGCACGTATGAGATCTCGCATGACAGCGGGTTTGTGAAAGGCGGCTTGAGCGACACCGCTGTACAGGATCAGATCAAGGTTTTTTACGATAAGATCGCGGCATACCTGGCTAAAGACGGTGCCGGTCTGAGTCAGGTCAGCAGCACGAAAGAAATGGTTTTTGATCATTTTGAGAGCAGCAATTTCATCGATTCGTCTTCCGGGTCTGTCAATAAAAATCTGGACGTCCATGAGTATCAGGTATACACGATCAGAGAGGAGTACGGCACCCCCACGGCGCGGCACCACTACTCCTCGTCCGGCGGCATCTCCATCACCCCGCTGCTGACTTCCCCGGACGCCCTCTCCCCCACCGATTACAGCGGCGGCATCTACGGTCTGACGTTTAAGTCCTCCGCCAGCTTCGCCAGCTTCCAGGGGGTGCAGGTGGACGGCAAGACCATCGCCCCCACCAACTATATCGCTGAGGAGGGCAGCATTGTGGTCTATCTGAAGGCGGTCTATCTGCGGACGCTGGCGGCGGGCAAGCACACCATCACCATTCTGTCCAGCGAGGGCAACGCCACCAGTGAGTTCACCGTGGGCGGTGTGGCGACCGCCCCCAAGACCTTTGACGCGGGCGTGACCGCCTACGCCGCCGCCGGGCTGCTGAGCATGGGCGGTCTGGCATTTACGGTGAGAAAGCACAGGGCGTAACACAGCCTTATTCATAAGGGGCAGCGTTTCCCACAGGGGATACGCTGCACGGTAGGGGTTTATCCACACGCGGAAAACGCGCCGTCCGGATGGACGGCGCGTTTTTCGCGTTTTCGTTTATTCCCCGGTCTTGCCGTGGAGACGCTTCTGGAGCCAGTCCTTGCCGTCCACATAGCGGGAGACGATGAAGGACACCACATAGTCGCCGGCGGCATTGACCATGGTGGCAGGCGGGTCTACCAGATTGCCGATCGCCAGCGCGATGGGGTACGCCACCGCCAGCTGGTCGGGGAAGAAGATGGTGCAGACCACCAGCTCGCCCGTTCCGCCGCCGCCGGGGATACCGCTCATCGCCACAGAGGAGAACACCGCCACGATGATCGCCAGGATCGCCTTATCGGTGGAGAAATCCATGCCGAAGATGCCGAACAGGAACGCCACCTTGATGATGGCGGACATGGAGGAGCCGTCCATGTGCATGGTGGCACCCATGGGCAGCACGATGTCGGAGACATCCTTGCTGACGCCCGTCTCCTCCGCCACCTCCATGTTGGTGGGGATGGTCGCCACGCTGGAGCAGGTGCCGAAGGACACCGCCGCCGGGCGGAACAGCTTGGAGAACATGACCCTCGCGCCGCCTCTGCCGCCGCCGAACCGGGCGTACAGGGGGAAGAAGAGGAACATATAGGCGAAGCTCATTACGTAATAAATAATGAGGGTGCGGCTGTAATCGCCGATGAGAGTGGGGCCGTATGTCGCCACAAGGCTGGCGAAGAAGCCGAAGAAGCCGATGGGCGCGTAGTAGGTGATGAGCTTCACGGTCTTCATAATGCAGTCGGTAATGTCCGAGAGCAGCTGGGCGGTCTTGGTCGCCGGGCCGCCGGACATCTGGACGCCGAAGCCGAACAGCACCGCCGCCACGATCAGAGGCAGAATGGCGCGGCGGCTCAGCAGCTCCATAAAGTCTGATTTCGTGAAGAAGTTTACGATCATGTCGCCGAAGCCCAGCGTGTCGCCGACCTCGCCCTCCACCACGGTGTACTGACCGCTGACCAGGGGGAAGATGCGGCAGACAATGTACATCAGCACACCGGCGATGGCGGCGGTGACGAGGAATGTAGCCACGGTGACACCCATGATCTTACCGGCGCGGCGCGCACTTTTCATATTGGCGATGGCGGAGGCGATAGAGCAGAACACCATGGGCACCACCACGCAGAACATCATGTTGATGAACAGCGTGCCCAGGAACTCGATCTTGCCGCCAAAGTCCGGGGCGAACGCCCCCACGAGGCAGCCCGCCACAATGCCGGTGAGCATACACAGGATGAACCAGTAATTCTTCAGAAAATTTTTCATAGTGACCTCCTTGCACAAACAAAGCTTACGGTCACTATTATATGGGCATTTTTCGCAAAGTAAATCAGAAATCTTGCGATGTTATATGCAAATCGTGCTGCTTAGTGCGGGCGTCCGCCGAGGGGCCGCAGCCAAACTGCTTTTTGTAGGCGCGGGAGAAGGTGGAGTAGTCCTGATACCCCGCCTGTACCGCCGCCTCCGACGGCACCGCCCCCTGCTCCAGCAGGCGGCGCGCCAGCAGCAGCCGTTTTTCCGTCAGATAGCCGTGGATGGAGTAGCCCGTCTCCTGCCGGAAGCGGCGCATCATGTGGTACTTGCTGATGTAGAACCGCGCCGCCAGCTCGTCGATGGTCAGCGACTCCGTCAGGTGGAGGTTCAGATATTGCAGCAGGGAGATCACCTTGCTGTCGCCTCCGGCGGCGCCGACCCGGTGGCCGCCCCGCACCACGCGGTTCACCTCCACCAGCAGCTCCGTGAACTGCGCCTGCGCCAGCAGCGACGCGCCGTAGCCCCCCTGCCGCACCGTCTCCGCCAGCGACTGGAACAGGGCGCGCACACGACTGGTGCCCTCGTCGCGGAACACATATTGAAATGTCTCCTGCGCCCGGCGGAAGCACTCCTCCGGGTCGCAGTCCCCCTGCGCCAGAGAGCGCAGGTACTCCGGAGCGATATAGAGGATCATCCGCTCGTAGTAGTCCCCCGCCTCCACAATGGGGCGGTGGATGCTGCCGCTGCCCACCAGCACGAAATCGCCGGGCGACAGGTCGTACCGCTCGCCCTCCACGGCGTAGCCCGCCTTCCCCGCCAGCAAAATGATGATCTTGTGGAAGGTATGGTAGTGATATTCTATATATTCCCCCCGTCCGTCTGCCAAATGAAACAAACGAAACGGCTCCTTCAGATAGCCGCGCTCCTCGTATTGTAACGGTTCCACCGTGTCACCTCCGCATTTTTTGCAGATATTATACCACGCACTGTGCAAATATTGCAATATTTTTCGCAATTTATAACCATTCTGAAAATTTTGTTTCCAATTTGTAATTTTTATGTAGCTTTTTTGATAGAGTTGTGTTATAGTAATGTCCGTCGGGAACCTTACCCCCGGCAAAAATCAATGCGAATAGAAGGTATTTCCCATGTTTGGACGACAACTCGCAGCACTGGGTCTCTCCGGTATGCTGCTGTTCTCCGGGGTCGTCACCGCCGCCAATGCGGAGGAGGTCACCCCTATCGACTTCGCCGGTCACAAGGCCGTGGCGGAGATCTTATCCGAAAACGGCGTAGCCTCCTGCTCCGCCACCGCGCTCCAGACCGGCGACGGTCTGCTGCTGGCGGAGGAAGCGGGACTGCTGGAGCAGGACGACACCCTGTCCCTCTCCCAGCTGGACGCCCAGGCTCTTGCGCTGGAGACTGCCGCGCTGGAAAAGCAGAACTTCCTGTCGGAGTACGACGGCGTTCTGGTGGATTGCAGCACCTACATCTCCCTGCGCGCCGAGCCGGACACCGACTCCCAGCGTCTGCGGATCATCTTTGACGGCAAGGCCGCCAAGCTGCTGGATGTGGTGGACGACGAGTGGTATCAGGTCGCCTACGGCACCGACGTGGGCTACGTGCTGTCCGCTTACTGCGAGCCGGTACACTACGCGGACTACGAGGGCACCGCCGCCACCAACACGCTGCTGGAGGACATTCTGGCTGAAGCGTACTCCTATCTGGGCACTCCGTACCGGTACGGCGGCACCAGCCACAGCGGCATCGACTGCTCCGGCTTCACCATGAAGGTGTTCGGTGCCTTCGGCATCGGGATCCCCCACGGTGCCACCAGCCAGTACCGTATGTGCCGCGGCGTCACCTCCGCGGAGCGCGCTCCCGGCGATCTGGTGTTCTTCGCCACCGGCGGCAGCGGCATCGGTCATGTAGGCATTTATCTGGGCGGCGGACAGTTTATCCACGCCAGTACCTCCAGCGGTGTTATCATCAGCTCCCTGTACGAGAGCTACTACGCCCGGACGTACCTTTTCGCCGCACGGCTCTTGGAGCTTTAATTTCGCAGCTTCTTCATGGATACCCCTTTCTTTGATTCAGAAACGCCAGCCCTTCGGCTGGTGTTTCTGCGTTTGGGGCGGAGTATTCGGAATAGTTGCATATTTATTCATTTATGCGGCGGCGGATACGGTAAATTATACAACTCTCCTCCTTGTTCTCACGGCTTTTCCCTGTTGTACTTGTACAAATTCACGTTTCGTCCGGATTTTTATTCAAAACACTGTTGACATTTATGCAGCCATGGTGTATAGTAGCCACTGTCAGGAGGAAGTCCTCCGAAAACAAAGTCTATATTCCGGATCCCGGTATAGAACCATAAACGATTTGAAAGGAAGTACGAACATGAAAAAGCTTACGGCAATGCTGCTGGCACTGGTGATGGCTCTGAGCCTGGTGGCCTGCGGTCAGAAAGCAGACGACAACAAGACCGACGATAACGGCGATACCAAGACCACGTTGGTGGTGGGCACCTCCGCCGACTACGCCCCCTTTGAGTTCATGTATCCCGACGAGAGCGGCGAGATGGTCTACGGCGGTATCGACGTCTCCGTGGCGCAGTACGTCGCCGACGAGATGGGGCTGACGCTGCAGGTGGAGAACATGAGCTTTGACAACCTGCTGACCTCTCTGGACAAGGGTGATTTCGACATGGTGCTTGCCGCCATGGAGGCGACTCCCGACCGTCTGGAAAACGCTGATTTCTCCGATCCCTACTACACCGACGTGCCCCCCGCCCTTCTGGTGAAGGCTGCCAACGCCGACCAGTACAAGACTCTGGCGGATCTGAACGGTAAGTCCGTGGGCGCACAGACCGCCACCACCAAGCTGGATGTCGTCAACGGCATCGAGGGTGCCACCCCTGTGCCTCTCGCCTCCGTGCTTGATCTGGTGAACGAGCTGGTGTATGATAAGGTGGACGCCATTCTGGTGGACGGCGGCGTGGCCGCTGAGTATGCCGCCGCCAACCCTGAGCTGGTCATCGCCGATGCCTCCTCTGAGCTGGGCGCAGCCGCTCCCTACTGCATCGCCGTTGCCAAGGGCGACCCCAAGGGTCTGCTGCCCGACATCAACGCCGCTATCGCGAAGCTGACTGCCGAGAACAAGATCGAAACCTTCATCGCCGATGCTGACAAGCTGTCTGGCGTGGCTGTGGCAGTTACCGCCGACTGATTTACCCCCTCAACACATAAGCGCGAGTGCAAAGCCGTCTGCGACTTTGCACTTTCGCGCACTCATTCACAGAAAGGACTGATCTCGTATGTGGTGGAGCAGCCTGTTCACCGATATGCGCCCCTCCGACTTCTTTAATTTCTCCTTCCTGCCCAAGTATGGTCTTGCCTTCGTCCGCGGCATTGAGTACACGCTGCTGCTGGCGGTGGTTTCCGTGCTGCTGGCGGTGATCCCCGCCCTGCTGCTGGCCATGATGCGGCTGAGTAAGGTCAAGCCCGTGCGCTGGTTCGCCGGCGCGTATATCGCCGTGTTCCGCTCCACCCCCATGCTGGTGCAGCTGTCCATCATCTATTTCGGGCTGTTTTACGCCATCCCCCTGCCCCGCGTCTCCCTGTTCGGCTTCGTGGACATCAGCCGGTTCATCCCCGGCGTGGTGGCACTGGCGTTGAACAGCTCGGCATACGTGGCGGAGATCTTCCGCGCCGGTATTCTGGCGGTGGACAAGGGGCAGACGGAGGCCGCCCGGTCGCTGGGTCTGTCCGGCTGGCAGTCCATGCGTCTGGTGGTGCTGCCCCAAGCCATCAAGAACGTCCTCCCCGCGCTGGCAAACGAGGTGGTCACCATGGTGAAGGAGTCCTCCATCTGCTCCACGCTGGGCATGGCGGAGATCATGTTCGCCGCCAAGACCATCGCCGGCTCCACCGGTATCTCGCTGGCACCCTATACTCTGGCTGCGCTGGTCTATTTCTGCATCAACTATCCCGCCTCCAAGGGCATCGAGGCCATAGAAAGGAGAATGCGCCGTGGCGACAAGCAGTAACGTCCTCATCTCCGTGGAGCATCTGGTCAAGGAGTACAACCACGGTGCTGTCCACGCTCTGAATGACTGCAACCTCCGCATCCATCGCGGCGAGGTGGTGGCGATCATCGGACCCTCCGGCTCCGGCAAGTCCACCCTGCTCCGCAGTCTGAATCTGCTGGAGGAGCCTACCTCCGGTGCCATTTTCTTCGACGGCGTGGATCTGGCGGACAAGTCGGTGAACATCGACAAGCACCGGCAGAAGATGGGCATGGTGTTCCAGCACTTCAACCTGTTCCCCCACAAAACGGTGCTGCAAAACATCACGCTGGCACCGGTGACGCTGAAGAAAAAATCCTCCGCCGAGGCGGAGGCGCAGGCGCGGGTGCTGCTGGAGCGTATCGGTCTGGCGGACAAGGCGGACGAGTTCCCCAATATGCTCTCCGGCGGACAGAAGCAGCGTATCGCCATCGTCCGCGCGCTGGCGATGGACCCGGAGGTAATGCTCTTTGACGAGCCCACCTCCGCCCTCGACCCGGAAATGGTGGGCGAGGTGCTGGATCTCATGCGGGATCTGGCAAAGGACGGTATGACCATGGCGGTCGTCACCCATGAGATGGGCTTCGCCCGTGAGGTGGCCGACCGGGTGGTGTTCATGGCGGACGGCAGGATCCTGGAGGAAGGCACCCCCTCCGACCTGTTCGACCACCCCAAGGATCCCCGGCTGCAGGACTTTCTCAGCAAGGTGCTGTAAGAATTGTGAGAATATGGAAAACCCTCCGGCTGCGCCGGAGGGTTCTTTTTTTCAGCTTTTTCCGTGTATCTCGCCGCCGCAGCGGGGACAGGTGATAACGATGCGCCCCTTCCCCCGCGGTACGCGGCACACCGCGCCGCACCGGTGGCAGGTGAAGTACCTGTGCTCCTTGTCCATGCGCTGCTGCCGTGCGCCCGCCATACGGCGGCTGACCGGCCACCAGACCTTCTCCATGAACCGGGTGTTCTCCGCCCTGCGTTTTTCCAGATTGCGGGAGAACATCCGGAACAGTGCCGTGAAGAGGAGCACGCCGGAGACAAGACCGGTGATGCCGCTCACCACCGGCTTTCCCCGCAGGAGCATATTGATAATATCCAGCAGCAGAGCCGCCCAGATCATGGTTAGCCCCAGCCTGTCTACACCGTTGCGTCCGTACATAAAGCGCGACAGCGCGTTTCCGATGCGTTGGAAGAAGTTCATACGACCGTCCCTTTGCCTCCTGCTGTCAAATCACAGGGTTACTGACAAGATATTGTACAGGAAAAGTCAGCAAAGGTAAACCCCTTTTATCCAAAGTTCACAGATTATACAAATTTACCTTGTGCCCTCCCCGCCTTGCAATCCGCCCCCCGTGTATGCTATAATAGCCGCAGAGCGGCTATTATACGGCGTCGCCGTTTTTCTCGCCCGGTGAAGCCGATCAGCCGGAAAAGCGGCGAATTATACCGCAGTGCAGTGCGTCACGGCATCACCGCACCGTATATTGTGAATATACCGCATACCGTAAATATTATCCGCCGCCCGTGGTCAGGCGCGGCACGAAAGGAAGTCTCCCCATGATCAAGATCGCCCCCTCCATCCTGTCCGCCGATTTCGCCTATCTGGCGCGGGACATCGAGAAGATCGCCACCGCCGATTACGTCCACGTGGACGTGATGGACGGTCTGTTCGTACCCAATATTTCCATCGGCATCCCCGTGGTGAAGTCCATCCGTCCCACCACCGCCCTGCCTCTGGACGTGCATCTGATGATCGACCGTCCCATCCGCTATGTGGAGCAGTTCTGCGACGCGGGCGCGGACATCGTCACCTGCCATGTGGAGGCGGACACGGAGGAGAACCTCCACGAAGCCCTCCGGCGGATCCACGCCAAGGGCAAGAAGGCGGGCGTGGTGGTGAAGCCCAAGACCCCTGCCGCCAGTGTGCTGCCCTTTATCAACGAGGTGGAGCTGATCCTGGTCATGACCGTGGAGCCGGGCTTCGGCGGTCAGAAATTCATGGCGGACATGATGCCCAAGGTGCAGACCATCCGGGGCTATATCGACGCCATGAACCCCACCTGTGAGCTGGAGGTGGACGGCGGCGTGGACAGCGGCACCTGCAGGCTGTGCATCGCCTCCGGCGCCAACGTGCTGGTGGCCGGCAGTGCCGTGTACAAGAGCGCGGACATTCCCGCCAAGATCAAAGAGCTGAGAGGATAAGGGGCTATGGAGTATTTTCCCGCACCGCTGGAAAAATTAGTGGAGCAATTCGCCCGTCTGCCGGGCGTGGGCTATAAGTCCGCCCAGCGTCTGGCGTTCCATGTGCTGAGTCTCCCCGCCGAGGAGGCGCAGGCGTTCGCCGACGCCATCACCGACGCCAAGCGCAGTGTGACGCTGTGCCCGGTGTGCCAGAACCTCACCGCTGGGGGGCTGTGCCCCATCTGCGCCGACCAGAAGCGGGACGAGAGCACCATCTGCGTGGTGGCTGACCCCCGCGACGTGATCGCTATTGAGCGCAGCCGGGAGTACCGGGGGCACTACCACGTGCTCCACGGCGTGCTCTCCCCCATGAACCACGTGGGACCCGACGACCTGCACATCAAGTCCCTGCTGGATCGGGTGGCGCAGGGCGGCATCACCGAGGTCATCATGGCGACCAACCCCGACACCGAGGGCGAGGCCACCGCGCTGTATATCGCCCGGCTGCTGAAGCCCTTCGGCGTGAAGGTCACGCGCCTCGCCTACGGTATCCCCGTGGGCGGGCATCTGGAATTCGCCGACGACGCCACGCTCATGCGGGCACTGGAAGGGCGGCGGGAGCTGTGAAAAAGCGCGTAGTATCCCTGCTGCTGAGTGCGCTGCTGTGCGCGTCGCTGACCGGCTGCTCAAACGCCAAGCCGGAGGAGGTGTCCCTGTTCGCCATGGACACCTATATGACCATCACCGCCATCGGCGACGGTGCCGCCGACGTGCTGACCCGCATCTCCCAGACCGTCAACGCGCTGGAGGCAAGCCTCTCCCGCACGGTGGCGACCAGTGAGGTCTCTCAGTTGAACCGGGACGGCTGCGCCGTCTGGGACGACGACGGTGCCCAGCTGCTGTCGTGGGCACTGCGCCACAGCGAGGAGACAGGCGGTGCCTTCGACGTGACCATCGCCCCGCTGGTGGAGCTGTGGGGCATCACGTCCGACAGTCCCTGCGTCCCCGCACAGGCGGAGATCGACGCGCTGCTGCCGCTGGTGGGCTATGAGCACATCCACCAATCGGATTTCTACAATATCTCGCTGGACGAGGGCTGCGCCATCGACTTGGGCGGCGTCGCCAAGGGCTACGCCGCCGACTGCGCCGCCGTCCTGTTCCACCGCAGTGATCTCACCGGCGGCTGTGCCAATCTGGGGGGCAACGTGTATGTTTACGGCACCAACGCCGGCGGCAAGCCGTGGTCAGTCGCCATTCAGGATCCCCGGAGCAGCGGCGACTACGCCTGCGTCCTCGACCTGTCGGACGCCTTTGTGGTCACGTCCGGCGGCTATCAGCGGAACTTCACCGCACCGGACGGCACCGTTTACCAGCATATCATCGACCCCAAGACCGGCTACCCCGCCGACAGTGATCTGACCAGCGTATCCATTATCACCCACGGAGCCATGGGCGGGCAGGGCACCTGCGCTGACGCCTACTCCACCGCCCTGTACGTCATGGGCGAGGCGGGTGCCGTGGATTTCTGGCGTTCCCATAGCACGGTCTTTGACATGGTGCTTATCACCGAGGACGGGCGCGTGCTGTATACCCCCGGTCTTGCGGACTGTTTTAACGAGAGAGAGGGCAGCGGCTATGTCTACCAACCCCTCGCAGCATGAGCTGAAATTCAACCGCTTTGACGCGCTGGTGGCACTGATCATCGCACTGCTGGCGGTGGCCGCCGCGCTGTGGTTCTATCTGCCCCGCTCCCAGAGCGGGCAGCTGACCGTGGTGATCTCCGTGGCGGGTGAGGAGACGCGCCGCGTCCCCCTGTCCGACTTCACGGAGACCACCGTCACCGGCGGCAGCTATACCCTCCGCGTCAGCACCAGGGACGGCGGCGTGGCGGTGACGGACAGCGACTGCCCCACCCAGGACTGCGTCCACACCGGCGTTATCACCCGCGCAGGGCAATCCATCGTATGCCTTCCCGCCCAGGTGGTGGTGCACTTGGAGGGCACCGCCCCGGACGCACCGGACGTGATCGTGGGGTGACGGCTATGCGTTGGACAACGAAAAATATCGCCCTGTGCGCCGTGCTGGCAGCACTGGCACTGGGCTTGAGCACGCTGGAGGGGCTGTTCCCCGTGTCGCTGCTGATCCCGCTCCCCGGCGTGAAGCTGGGGCTTGCCAACATCGTCACCGTCTTTGCCCTGTACCGTCTGGGCGCAGGGGCAGCACTGGCGATCCTTGTGACGCGCTGCCTGCTGGGTGGGCTGTTCGCCGGAAACCTGTCCGCCATGCTGTTCTCCGTGCTGGGCGGCGTCACCGCCATGCTGGTGATGATCCTGCTCCAGCGGCTGCCCCGCCTCAGCGTGTACGGCGTGTCCCTCGGCGGCGCGGCCGCCCACAACGTAGGGCAGATGGCGGCGGCGGTCATTACGCTGGGCAGCACCATGGTGCTGGGCTATCTCCCCTTCCTGCTGGCGGTGTCCCTTATCACCGGCACGCTGACCGGCTTCGTCACCGCGCTTTTACTGCGCGCAGCGCAGCACATTCGATTTCGCTGAGAGGTGGAACTATGGATAAGAAAGACCAGATCATTTTGCAGCAGCTGGACGTGATCCGCTCCATGACGGAGAACAACATCAAGCGCATGGGCAGCGACTTCTGGGGCACGCCCTTTGAGGGCGTGGGCAAGGTTCCCGCACCTGCCGCGCCCGCGCCGGAGAAGAACGCACCCCCCACCGCCGACTCCAAGAGCGGCGACGCCGTCCCGGAAAAGACCGAGGAGCTGCCGCCGCCGGAGAAGATCGAGGATCTTCTATCGGAGCTGGACAGCTACATCGGCTTGCAGGTGGTGAAGGACGAGGTGCACGACCTCATCAACATGGTGCAGGTCTACAAGCTGCGCCAGCAGCACGATCTTCCCACCACCGATATGTCCCTCCACATGGTCTTTACCGGCAACCCCGGCACCGGCAAGACCATGATGGCGCGGATGATGGCGCGGATCTACCGCAGCCTCGGCATCCTCAGCAAAGGGCAGCTGGTGGAGGTGGATCGCAGCGGACTGGTGGCGGGCTACGTGGGGCAGACCGCCCTCAAGACCCAGAAGGTCATCGAAAAAGCGATGGGCGGCGTGCTGTTCATCGACGAGGCGTATGCCCTCAACGGTCGCAGCGAGAACGACTTCGGGCAAGAGGCCATCGACACCATCCTCAAGGCGATGGAGGATCACCGGGACGATCTGGTGGTCATTGTGGCGGGATACACCGAGCTGATGGACAAATTTATCCACTCCAACCCCGGTCTGGAAAGCCGCTTCAACCGCTTTCTGCTCTTCGAGGATTACACCGCGGAGGAGATGTTCGACATCTTCAAAATGCGCTGCGGCAAGGGCTACGTCCTCGCGCCGGAGGCGGAGCCGCTGGTGCGGGACTACATCGCCGAGGAGAGCGCGGACAGCAGCTTCGGCAACGCCCGCGGCGTCCGAAACCTCTTTGAGCACATCCTCGTGGCGCAGAACAACCGGCTGGCGAAGCTGGAGACGGTCACCCGGGACGACTTGATGACCATTACCCCCGACGACGTGCTTCGGGCGCGGGGCAAGCTGGACGAATGAAAAAAGAGCCGCCGTACGGCGGCTCTTTTTTCATTCCATCTCCGGTACCTCCACCGGCGTATATTCCCCGGTCAGCGCGGGGAACCACTCCCCCACCCCCTCCGGTGCGGCGATAAGCGACAGCTTTTCCCCGTGGGTCAGCGTCGCCTTGATGGCGTACTCCAGCCTCGCCGCCTCCGCCTTGCCGCCGCAGCACCACACCGCAGCCACCGCCTCCGGCGGATGGGCGCGGGTGTATTTCGCCCCCTTGCCGCTCCGGTGCAGGCGCAGCCGGTGCGCCACGTCGTTGGTAATGCCCGTATACAGGCTGCCGTCCCGGCAGCGGAGGATATAGACGTAATACGGCTCCATAGGCGGCTCCCTTCCACGTTTTTCCCCTATCATACCCGATATTTCTTGCATTGGCAAGCCGTCTATGGTACAATGTCGAGTCGGAAAGCGAGGGAGCCGTATGACCCTTTTCGATTACTACTTGCAATATATGACAGAGCTGCTGGAGGGCAAACGCCCCGCCCCGGAGGGTATCACACTCCCGGAGGGCGGCGAGGCACAGCGCGTGCAGTCTCTGGGACAGCAGCTGCAAGCCATGGGCATGGCGTCCTTCGTCCGCGCCTGCGCCGCCCAGGACGGTACGGAGCTGCCCCCCTCCCTCTTTGACGACGACGGTCTGGCGGACTTCGGCGCGTTTCTACAAGACGCCGGGCAGACAGTCCCCGACCCAACGCCTCCGGAGCCGGTGCAGGAGGACGCCGCCGGCGACCCCGACGCGGACAAGCACGCCTTCGAGGTGTTTCTGGACTGCATCGCCATGGACGACGGGCTGGTGCAGTATCTCATCGACGTGCTCAAGCGCATGGATCGCAGGGAGTTCTTCAAGCTGAGCCAGATCACCACCAAGCTGGATCTGGACCCGGAGGAGTTCCTCTACTGGCTCGCCCACCGGCAGGACTACGCCGGTGAGGAGGAGCAAGGCTGCGCCGCCGTCATGGACGGTGCGCTGCTGCGTCTGGCGGAGGAGGGGCGGCTGGACGTGGCCGCCGCGCTGCTCAGCGGCGACCAAAGAACCTTTGAAACATTCCGCTGTGAGGCTCCCGAGCTGGTACATCTGCCTGCCGCCACCTTTGCGTGGTACGAAAAAAACTATCTGGATCGGGACTACCCCATCCGGCTCATCATGCGCCTGAACGGCGTGCAATTTCCCGACTGAGGTGAATTATGAAGGAACAGTATAAGGCTCTGGGCGTCAGCGACAAGGTGCTGTCGTTCAGCGAGGATATTTTGACCGCCCTCCGCCCGCGCTTTGACGCCATCGACGCCATCGCCGAGGCGAACCAGCTGAAGGTCATCGGTGCCATGCAGAAGAACAGCGTGGCGGCGCGGCATTTCAATCTCTCCGCCGGCTACGGCTACGACGACGACGGGCGCGACACGCTGGAGCGCGTCTATGCCGACTGCTTCGGCGCGGAGGCCGCTCTGGTGCGTCCCCAGATCACCTGCGGCACACACGCGCTGTCTCTGGCTCTGGGTGCGAACCTCCTGCCGGGGGACGAGCTTCTCAGCCCCGTGGGGGCTCCCTACGACACGCTGGAGGAGGTCATCGGCATCCGCCCCTCCGTCGGCTCCCTCCGGGAGTACGGCGTCACCTACCGGCAGGCGGATCTGCTGCCGGACGGCACCTTTGACTACAACGCCATCCGCAGTGCCATCAACGGAAAAACGAAGCTCATCACCATCCAACGCTCCAAGGGCTACGCCACCCGCCCCAGCTTCTCCGTCGCCCAGATCGGCGAGCTGATCGCCTTCTGCAAGACGTGCAAGCCGGACGTGATCTGTATGGTGGACAACTGCTACGGCGAGTTCACCGAGCTTTCCGAGCCGGTGAACGTGGGCGCGGACATGATGGTGGGCAGCCTCATCAAGAACCCCGGCGGCGGCCTCGCCCCCACCGGCGGCTACGTCTGCGGCCGCGCCGATCTCATTGAACGGTGTGCGCGGCGGCTCACCGCCCCCGGTCTGGGCGCGGAGGTGGGCGCGAACCTCGGTCTGCTGACCCAGTTCTATCAGGGCTTCTTCCTCGCCCCTACCGTCACCGCCTCCGCCGTAAAGGGCGCGGTCTTTGCCGCCGCCTGCTATGAAAAGCTGGGCTTCCGCGTGGTGCCCCCCGCCGACGAGACGCGCCACGACATCATTCAAGCGGTGGAGCTGGGCAGCCGGGAGGGCATGATCGCCTTCTGCAAGGGCATCCAGGGTGCCGCCCCGGTGGACAGCTTTGCCGCCCCGGAGCCAGCTCCCATGCCCGGCTACGACAGCGACGTCATCATGGCGGCAGGTGCCTTCGTGCAGGGCAGCTCCATCGAGCTTTCCGCCGACGGCCCCATCCGACCCCCCTACGCCGTGTATTTTCAGGGCGGCTTGACGTGGTATCACGCCAAGCTGGGCATCCTGAAAAGTCTTCAGGAAATGCTGGAGGCGGGTTTGGTCGAACTCTAAATTATGTAAACTACGGAGGAAGCCTATGTTTCTCCCCAACCACCCATTTCGCCGCCGTCCGCCACCTGCGATATTCTCCCGAATATGAATTTTATGTAAACTTAAAAGGAGAATATTATGTGGTTTTGGTTTTCTTTGATCGCTCTGGTCTGCTGGAGCGGCAGCGACCTGTTCAGCAAAATCGGCTGCCAGGACGCGGACGATAAATACAGCCATCTGAAGATGGTCATTGCGGTGGGTGTTGTGATGGGTCTCCACGCCGCCTATGAAATTTTCATCAACGGCACGGAGATCAACGGCAGCATCATCCTCACCTACCTGCCGGTGTCTCTGCTGTACATCAGCTCCATGACCATCGGCTATATCGGTCTGCGGTACATTGAGCTGTCCATCTCCTCCCCCATCTGCAATTCCTCCGGCGCGCTGGTGGCGGTTCTGGCTCTGGCGACCGGCGGTCTGGGGCAGCTTGTCCCCGCCCAGCTGGCTGCCACCGCGCTGGTGTGCGTGGGCGTTATCGGTCTGGGCATCGTGGAGGCGCGGGAGGACGACGACCTCCGCGCCGCACGGCAGCAGGCCAGCAACCACCGCTACGCCAAGTCCGCGCTGGCACTGATCCTGCCCATCATCTACTGCCTGCTGGACGCGCTGGGCACCTTTGCCGACAGCCGCGTGCTGGAGACGCTGAACGAGGACAGTGCCAACTGCGCCTATGAGCTGACGTTCCTGCTGGCTGCCATCGTGTGCTTTGTGTACGTGGTGCTCATCAAAAAGAGCCGCCTCGTTCCCAAGCGGGAAGGTCCCAAGTACGCGGGCGCGCTGTGCGAGACGGCGGGTCAGTTCGCCTACATCTACGCGCTGGCGGACACGGAGCACGTAGCTCTTGCCGCGCCCATTATCTCCGCCTACTGCGTGGCGTCCGTCCTGTGGAGCCGCCTGTTCCTGAAAGAAAAGCTCAGCTGGAAGCACTACGCCATGATCGCGCTGGTGGTGGCGGGCATCGTCATCCTCGGCATCTACGACGAGTAAATCCCGTGACCCCCATCCTTCGGATGGGGGTCTTTCAATATAGAAAAAGAGCCGCCCTCGGGCGGCTCTTTCAGGCTGCCGAAAAGCCATCGGCTTTTCAGCAGCCTGAAATAATGCCGTTATTTTCGTGCCGCTTCGCGGCACGAAAATACTCGCTTCGCTCCACGCACGCCTTGCAGAGCAAGGCTTAGCGCGGCATTCGATCCGATTCGAGGCGGGCTTTGCCCCCTCGAGCTCCCCCTGTGAGGAGGAAAGTCTGCGCGTACAGCGGGGCTGTCAACACGCAAAAAGAGCCGCCCTCGGGCGGCTCTTTTTATTTGCTTGTAAGGTGTTCGGCTTAGAAGCAGCCCTGCTCCATCATAGCCTCGGCGACCTTCTTGAAGCCGGCGATGTTGGCACCAGCCACCAGGTCGTAGCCCAGACCGTACTCGGCAGCGGCCTCGGCGGACACGCGGTGGATGTTCTCCATCATGGCGTGCAGCTGATGATCGACTTCCTCGGCACTCCAAACCAGACGCTCGGAGTTCTGCGCCATCTCCAGAGCGGAGACGCCCACGCCGCCGGCGTTAACCGCCTTGGAGGGAGCCACGATGATGTGCTTCTGCTGACGCAGGAAGTTCAGAGCATCGTTGGTGGTGGGCATATTGGCGACCTCGATGTAGTACTTCACACCGGAAGCAGCGATCTTCTCAGCGGACTCCATCTTGACGTCGTTCTGCATGGCGGCGGGCATGTACACGTCAACATCCTTGACACCCCAGCACTTCTCGCCGGGAACGAACTCGCAGCCGAACTTGTCGGCATAGGGCTTGCAGTGCATGGGATCCTTGGCGCGCATCTCCAGGATGAAGTTCAGCTTCTCGTCGGTGATCACGCCATCGGGATCGTGGATGTAGCCGTCGGGGCCGGCGAAGTAGGTGACCTTCGCGCCCAGCTGGGACGCCTTCTTCATGATGCCCCAGCCCACGTTGCCGTAGCCGGAGATGGCGATACGCTTGCCCTCGATGGAGTCATTCTCGTGCTTCAGCACTTCCTGCAGGTAGTAGATGGCACCGTAACCGGTGGCCTCGGGACGGATGCGGGAGCCGCCGTAGGAGAAGCCCTTACCGGTGAGAACGCCGTTCTCCCAAACGCCCTTCAGGCGGCGATACTGACCGAACAGGTAGCCGATCTCGCGGCCGCCCACGCCCATATCACCGGCGGGAACGTCGATGTCCGGCCCGATGTAGCGGTACAGAGCGGTCATGAAGCTCTGGCAGAAGCGCATGACCTCGGCGTCGGACTTGCCGGCGGGATCGAAGTCGGAGCCGCCCTTACCGCCGCCGATGGGCAGGCCGGTCAGGCTGTTCTTGAAGGTCTGCTCAAAGCCCAGGAACTTAATGATGCCCTCGTACACGTTCTTCTGGAAACGAAGACCGCCCTTGTAGGGGCCGATAGCACCGTTGAACTGGCAACGCCAGCCGCGGTTGGTGTGCCACTGACCGTTATCATCGCACCACACCACGCGGAAGGTGAACATGCGCTCGGGCTCGACCATACGACCCAGCAGATCGACCTTCTCGTACTCGGGGTGCTTCTCGATCACAGGCTCCAGAGAGGACAGAACCTCTTCGACGGTTTGGACGAACTCCGGCTCATTGCCATGCTTGGTTCTAACGTTCTCCAGAACGCTTGCCAGATAAGCATTCATATTAAATTCCTCCTAAAATTTGTTCCGCAGACGTATGAGATGTGCGTTACGCAGACGACCCATACTCTACCAATTCCGATAATAACACTATTTCGCGTTTTTCACAAGGGGCTTTCCCATAATTCCGCCTCGCAAAACCACAAAACTTTTCCGCCTCTTTTTGTGCAATTTGGCGAATCCCGTCTTGCATAACGCCCCGCAAAAAATGCTGCATTTTTGGCGCGTTTCTCTGTGATTTGCAAGCAGTTGTGCACTTTCGACCTGTGCCCGCTTTTTTATGCGAAATCGCCCGCCCTTAAAAGCTGCCAATGGGCACGCTGCCGTCGTCCGTCCCCTTCCGGATGGCGCGGATCTGGAGATAGTACCCCTTGCCGCCGCCCATGTCCACGTACACCCGCTCGCCCGCCTTCCGCCCCATGACCGCCTGCCCCACGGGGGATTCCTTGCTGATCCAGCCCTTCAGCGCGTCCTGCCGCAGCGTCGTCACCAGCAGGATCTCCCGGCTCCTGCCCAGATTCTCCATGAAGATCTCCACCGTATCGTACAGCCCCGCCGTGTCCTCCGCCGACCTGTCCTCGATGACCTTGGCGGTCTTGATCATCCGCTGCAGGTACCGTATCCGCGCATCGTTGCGGTTCTTCTCCTGCTTGGCGCACTTGTACTCAAAATTCTCGCTGAGGTCGCCGAAGGCGCGGGCGGTCTGCACGTCCTCAATGAGCTTGGGGCGCAGCTGCTGCACCCGGTAGTCGATCTCCTCCTGCATTTTCTGCAGGTCGGAGCGCGTCAGTTCATCATACATACGTCTCGTCTCCTTTTTGTCTCGTCAAGCTATTCCCTGCTTCCACAGCTCTGCCAGCCGCTCCAGCGCGGCGGGCAGCTTCTCAATGTCAATACCGGTGTAGTTCACCACCAGCACGTGCTGGGGCGCGTCCTCAGGCTGCTGGTAGTAATCCGACAGCATCGCCAGACGCACGCCCCGGATCTCCGCCTCCCGGCGGAGCACGTCGTCCGGCGGCGCGCCGTCCAGCCGCAGCAGGAAGTGCAGCCCCGCGTCCTCCTCCGTGATGGTGGCGCGGTCGGCAAGCGGACTTTGCCGCACAGCACCGATGACCGCGTCACGCTTCTGCCGGTAGTGCTTACGCATACGGCTCAGGTGCTTTTCGTAGTACCCGCCGGAGAGGAAGCTCGCCAGCGTGTACTGCTCAAAGGCGGACACCGTGCAGGCGTAGAACCCCAGCTTCTCCTGAAAGTCCGCCAGCAAATGACGGGGCAGCACCATAAAGCTGATGCGGATAGAGGGGGCGATGGTCTTGGAAAAGGTATTCAGATACACCACCTGCTCCCCGCCGTCGATGGAAAACAGTGTGGGGATCGGTCTGCCCACAAAGCGGAACTCGCTGTCATAGTCGTCCTCCAGGATGATCCGCTCCGGCCGCTCCTGCGCCCAGTGGAGCAGCTCCTGCCGCCGGGTGATGGGCATGACCCGCCCGGTGGGATAGTGGTGGCTGGGGGAGATATGCACCACGTCCGCGCCGCTGCGCCGCAGCTCCTCCGCCGACAGTCCCGCGTCGTCCAGCGGTATGGCGGCGACCGCCGCGCCGTTGCTCCGGTAGATACGGGCGATCTTCCCGTATCCCGGATCCTCCACGCCGTAGATCCGCTCCCTGCCGAACAGCTGCACCAGCAGGGTATACAGCACCTCCGTGCCCGCCCCCACGATGATCTGCTCCGCCCCGGCGTCCATGCCCCGGAACTGCCGCAAATGTGCGGCGATGGCGCGCCGCAGTGCCCACGCCCCCTGGGGCGGCGTGGAGTGCAGCAGCCCCGTTCCCCGCTCCAGTATGGTCTGGCGCATGAGCCGCGCCCACACCGTAAAGGGAAAATCCTCCGCGTCGATGGAGTTCGTCACCAGATCGAGGAACCACTGCCGCTCCTCCGGCTCCGCCGCCGTCTCCTGCGGCGCAGGCGGCGCAGCCGTCACCGGCGGCAGCACGGAGCTGACGAAATAGCCCCGCTTCTCCACCCCGGACAGATAGCCCTCCGCCATCAGCTGCTCATAGGCGTTCTTCACCGTGATGACGCTGATCTCCAGATGGGCGGCCAACGCCCGCTTGCTGGGCAGCTTCTCCCCGGCGGCCAGCCGCCCGGAGAGAATGTCCTCCTTTACGCAGCGGTACAGCTGCTCGTACAGGCTGACTCCCGCCCCCTTATCCAGTGTGTAGGTGAGCATAGTGCGCCTCCCTTCTGGTACTAACAAGTAAAATCAAAATGGATATTTTAATCATACCAGTTTCTACTATAATACGAGTCAAGCAAAAAAGCAAGTGGCGATTTTCGCCGCCTGTGCAACGTAAAAGGAGAATGTGTCATGTCCGATAAGAAAATCAGAACGATGGTCACCGCCGCAGTGCTTGCGGCTTTGAGCTGTGTTGCCACCATGGTGATCCAGATCCCCTCCCCCATGAACGGCTACGTGAACCTGGGCGACTGCTTCGTGCTGCTGAGCGGCTGGCTGCTGGGTCCGTGGTGGGGTGCTGCCGCCGGCGGTATCGGCTCCATGCTGGCTGACCTTCTGCTGGGCTACGGCCATTACGCCCCCGGCACGCTCATCATCAAGGGTGTCATGGCTCTGGCGGCGGCTCTCATCTTCAAGGCGTTCCGCAAGAACGGCGCGGGCGCGCTGGTCAGCGGCGTCGTCGCCGAGATCATCATGGTGGCGGGCTACTTCGGCTACGCCGGACTGCTGCTGGGCAAGGGCATCGGTGCCGCAGCCAGCATCCCCGGCAATCTGGTGCAGGGTGCCGTGGGTCTGGTGGCTGGCTTCCTGCTGCTGCAGGTGGCGCGCCGCACCCATCTTGAAGAAAAGCTCTGCGTGTGATATACTATATGGCGAGTCGGTCAACGACTCGCCATAGCTTTTGAATTTTACGTGTGAATGAGGTGTTTTTTATGGCAGGTACCGTGCATGATGTAGAGAACAGGAGTCTGCTGGAGGAGGTGCGCCGGCAGTCCGCCGCCGCCGCCCGCGAGCTGGCGGACGAAGCCCACCTGCACCGCGGACAGATCGTGGTGGTGGGGTGCAGCACCAGCGAGGTGGTAGGCAGAAAGGTGGGCAGCTGGTCCACGCCGGAGGTGGCGGACGCTATTTTCAGCGGGCTGCACAGCGTTTTCGCGCCCATGGGCGTGTATATCGCCGCCCAGTGCTGTGAGCATCTGAACCGTGCCATCATTGTGGAGCACGAGGCGGTGCCGGGTCTGGAGATCGTGAACGTCGTGCCCCAGCCGAAGGCGGGCAGCTCCTTCGCCACCGCCGCCTACAACGCCTGCAAGCATCCTGTGGCGGTGGAGGAGATCAAGGCGGACGCCGGGCTGGACATCGGCGGCACGCTGATCGGTATGCACTTGAAGAAGGTGGCGGTGCCCGTGCGTCTGGCGCAGAACCATATCGGCGACGCCATTCTGCTGGCGGCGAGAACGCGCCCCAAATTCATCGGCGGCGACCGCGCCCACTACGACGAGACCTTGAAGGAAGGCTACCCGGAGTTTTGAGCCTGCCGCGTTTCGAGCGATACTCTCCCTCTCCCAAAAGTAAATACGCGGCATAAGAGCAGGGGCACTATGGAATCCATAGTGCCCCTGCCCCTTGCTATATCCTGTTTCAGAGTATACGCGTATCCTTTAAGAACGCTCCCACCGCGGCGTGCTCCGCCGCCAAACCGCGGCTGTGCCGCTCCAGATAGCGGCGGTACGCCGCACATTCCTCGTCCGTGGGAACATAGACGCTGCTCTCCTCCGCCCGGAACACGTCCTCCCGGAGAAAATCCTCCAGCGTGCGCCCGCCGTCGTGTACCTTGAGGTACTGCGCCAGCAGTGCCATGCCGTAGGGGCCGCCCTCACCTGCGCCGGTCATGACCGAGACAGGCGCGCCCATGGCGGCAGCCAGATAGTGCTGGGCAACGCCGGGAGTCTTGAAGATCCCGCCGTGGCCGGTAAGGCGGTCTATCCTGACCTCCTCATCCTCCAAAATTCGCATCCCCACCGCCAGCGCAGCCATGACCGCGCAGAGCTGGGAGCGCATGAAGTTCGCCAGCGTGAAAGAGCTCTCCGGCAGGCGCAGCAGCATGGGCAGACCCTCTGTCAGCCCCACCACCGGCTCGCCCGCCATGTAGTTGTAATAGAGCACGCCGTCGCAGTCGCCGTCGCCCTGCAAGCTCTCCTCAAACAGCAGCCGGTAGACCGTAGACTCGTCGGCCTCCGCGCCCAGCAGCTGGGCAAAACGCCGGAACAGCCTGCACCACGCGTCGATCTCCGTGGTTCCGTTGTTGCAGTGCACCATCGCCACCGCATGACCGGAGGGCGTGGAGACGATGTCAATATCCCGGTACAGCCGCCGCAGGGATCGCTCCAGCACCACCATGGAGAAGATGGACGTGCCGGCGGAGACATTTCCCGTGCGAACCGCCACGGAGTTGGTCGCCGCCATGCCCGTTCCGGCATCGCCCTCCGGCGGTGCCATCGGTATGCCGGGACGCAGCACCGCCGTGGGATCCAGCAGCCGCGCCCCCTCCTCGGTCAGCGTACCGGCGCACGTCCCCGCCGTCAGCACCTCCGGCAGAAGGTCGCGCACCTGCCACGGGAAGCCGTAGGGAGCCACAAGGGTGTCGAACTGCCCCAGCATGCGCCGGTCAAAGTCGCAGGTATCCGGGTCGATGGGGAACATACCGGAGGCGTCCCCCACGCCCATGGCAAAGCGACCCGTCAGCCGGTAGTGGATATAGCCCGCCAGCGTGGTGATATGCGCCACCTGCGGCACGTGGGGCTGCTTTTCCAAAATAGCCTGGTACAGCTGGGCGATGGACCAGCGCAGCGGGATGTTGAAATTAAACAGGTTGGTCAGCTCCTCCGCCGCCGCCACCGTGTTGGTGTTGCGCCACGTGAGGAACGGAGCCAGCTGGTTTCCGTCGCGATCCAGAGCCAGATAGCCGTGCATCATGCCGGAAATGCCGATGGCGCCGATAGTCTCCAGATGTACCCCGTAGTCACGGCAGACCGCCCCGTCCAGATCGCGGAAGCTCGCCTGCACACCGGCGATGGCGTCCTCCAGCCTGTAACTCCACAGTCCGTGCTCCAGCGTGTTCTCCCACTGGTAGACGCCGCTGGCCAGCACGGCATGATCCGGGCCGATCAGCACGGATTTGATCCGGGTAGAGCCCAGCTCTATGCCCAGTGCCGTCTCGCCGGAGCGTATCCAGCGGATCTTGTCGTTACTGTTCATGGACAGCCTCCGTTCAGAATACAAACGCGATCTTGAAGTGACCGTACTTGCCGGTGGCGTAATCGAAAGCCTTCTCCCAATCCTCCAGCGCGAAGGTCTGGGTGATCATGCCGTCGGTTTTCAGGCTGCCGTCATGGATATGCTCAATAACAAAGGGGAAGCAGTAGGGAGACAAGTGGGAGCCAAGCACATCCAGCTCCTTGCCGTCGCCGATAACGGACCAGTCCAGCGTGGTGGGCGCACCGAACACGGAGAACTCCACGAAGCGTCCCAGCTTGCGGATCATGTTCATGCCCTGCGTCACGGAGGAGGGGTGCCCGGTGGCCTCGATGTAGATGTCGCAGCCGTAGCCGTCGGTCAGCTTCATGATCTCCGCCGTCACATCCATTTTCGAGGGGTTCCAGACCAGATCGGCGCCGAATTCCTTCGCCTTCTCCAGACGGGAATCCATCATATCCAGCACAATGAGCTTTGCCGGGTTCTTCATGCGGGCGTAGGTGACCATGCCCAGCCCCAGCGTACCGGCGCCGGAGATGACCACCACATCCTCATTGGTGATCTGTGCGCGATCCACGCAGTGCTTGGAGCAGGCGTAGGGCTCCACCAGCAGAGCCTTCTCCAGCGGCATATCCTCCGGCACGCGGTGCAGCACCGCCGTCTTGGGATACCGGACATACTCCGCCATGCCGCCGTTGTTGGCGGCCTGGAAGCCAAAGGTGGCGTGGGGCTGGCACATCCAGTACCGCCCGCTCTTGCAGAAGCGGCACTCGCCGCAGGGCACGATCTGGTCGGCGGTAATGCGCTCGCCCAGCTTGTACTCCTTCACATTCTCGCCCACAGCCACGATGCGCCCCAGAAATTCATGTCCGGGGATAAACGGCGGCTTGACCCACGAGGGCTCCGTCTCGTTGCCCCAGAACCGCTCCGCGCCGTGCATACATTTCAGGTCACCGGCGCAGATGCCGCAGCCCTCCGTTTTGATCAGAATGTCATCCGGGCCGCACTCCGGCACGGGATAGTTCGTCTCCAGCTTATAGTCATGCTTGCCATACGCCACAAGTGCCTTCATCGTCTTAGGGATCATATTTTTTCTCCTTTCATCCAATCAGGAAATACTCCAACATCTTCTGGATAGACACATCCCAGAAGCCCCACTCGTGCTCGCCGGGCCACTCCTCATAGCGGAAGTCCATTCCCTTTTCCCGCATATAGTCCCGCAGAGCCACGTTGTCCTCGTGCATGAAGTCCTCCGTACCGCAGGTCATGTACAGCTTCGGCAGCTTCTCCCGCTGCGCGGCACGCTCCACCAAATGATACGGATCGAACGCCTCCGGATAGTCCAGCCCCTCGCCGTAGATACCGGTGCGATCCTTCAGCCAGCCCTGTAATTCCTTCCGTCCGGCGTAGTCGTCGTCCAGCACAAATTTACGCAGATTCGCCACGCTGGAAAACGCGCCGATGCCCATGAAGCGTTCGGGATGGCTCAACCCACACGCCAGCGCGCCGTAGCCGCCCATGGACAGCCCCGCGATCATCAGATCCTCCGGAGCCACGGAAATATTGAACTGCTTGGCCGCCAGCTCCGGCAGCTCCTCGGTGATGTAGGTATAATAGGCGGGGCCGTTCCTCATGTCCATGTAGAAGCTGCGCTGCACCTCCGGAGCCAGCACGGCGATGTCGAAGCTCTCCGCGTAGCGCAGGAGGGACGTGCGGTGCATCCACGCCGCCCAGTTGTCGGACAGCCCATGGAGCAGGATCAGCGTTTTCGGCTTCTCCGACGGCGTGATCCCCGCGTGCAGCGGCTCCACACCCAGATGCTTCCGGCTGTCGTGGGGCAGGATCACCCCTATGGAGGTGTCCATATTCAGCGACTTAGCGTAAAAAGAACCGTTATAAAAGCCCATATGCTCTCCTCCTTACTTCTTCAGCAGAGACTTCAGAGAGTGGTGACGGCTGAAGCAGTCGATGGCGACCACGGCGACCAGCACGGCACCCTTGACCAGCATCTGAAGATACTCGCTCATACCCGCCACCGCCATACCGTTGGCGAGAATGCCCATGACCAGCATACCGCCGATCATGCCGGTGGCCTTGCCCTCGCCGCCGGTGACGCTGATGCCGCCCACCACGCAGGCGATCAGCGCGTCCATCTCCATGCCGTTGCCGTTCATGGGCTGGCCGGAGTTCACACGGGACATCAGCACAATGCCGGACAGTGCGGCCAGGAAGCCCGCGATCACGTAGCCCAGCACACGGATGCGCTGCACCCGCAGTCCGGAGAGGCGGGCGGCCTCCTCGTTGCTGCCGATGGCGTAGAACTGGCGGCCCACATAGGTCTTGTTCATAATGAACGCGCCGATGGCGATCACGATGACCATGACCAGCACGCACACGGGGATAACGCCGAATAGATAGCCCTGTCCCATCCACTTCATGCTCTCCGGCAGACCGTAAACGGGGTAGCCGCCGGTGATGATATACGCCATGCCTCTGGTGGCGTAGCTCATGCCGAGCGTCATGATCAGCGGAGGCATCTGGGTATAGGTAATGAGCAGTCCGTTGATCAGACCCACGACCACGCCTACCACCAGACCCACGAGACAGGCAAGCACGGGCGAGACGTTATACTGCACCATCAGCAGCGCGGCGATAACGCCCACCAGACCCATCTGGTTGCCGATGGACAGGTCAATGCCGCCGGAGATCAGTACAAAGGTCATGCCCACGGACAAAATACCGATATTGGCAACTTGCCGCAGGATGGTGACCATATTGCCGGTGGTGGCAAAATTGGGCACCGCAAGGGAGAACACGGCGACAAGAACCACCAGCATGATCCACACCGCATATTCCTTCAAGTTCAGCTTCTTTTTCTGCATAGTGATCACCTCACACTTTCAAGAAAATCAGTATTGACCGGACGCCAGAGAGAGGATCGTCTCCTGAGAGAACGCCTCGCGCTCCAGTATCCCCGCCTGGTGCCCTTCGCACAGAACCATAATGCGATCGGACATACCGAGTATCTCCTCCATATCCGAGGAGATCATCACGATAGCGATGCCTTGGCGGCACAGCTCGTTCATCAGCTTATAGATCTCATGCCGCGCTCCCACGTCGATACCGCGGGTAGGCTCGTCAAAGATCAGCACCTTGCAGTTGGCGGCCAGCCATTTGGCGAGCACCACCTTCTGCTGGTTACCGCCGGACAGATTCCGCACCAGCTGGGCGATGGAGGGCGTCTTGATCGTCACCGCCTCCACCAGCCGGTTCACGTTCTCCTTCTCTGCGCGGCTGTTCACCACGGTGAAGTGGGAGATGTCCCGCATGGTGGCCATGCTGATGTTCGTAAAGATTGGCAGATCCAGCAGCAGTCCCTGCTGCTTCCGATCCTCCGGTATCAGCCCGATCCCCAGCTTCACCGCCTCGGCGGGATGCTTGGGATGGACGGGCTGCCCGTTCAGCAGCACCTCCCCGCTGTCGATGGGATCCGCGCCGAAGATCATACGCATGGTCTCCGTGCGCCCCGCGCCCACCAGTCCCGACAGGCCGAAGATCTCACCGCTCCGCACGGCGAAGGACACATTCTCCACGCCGTTGCCGCAGACGTCCCGCAGCTCCAGCACCACCTCGCCGGGGGCAAAATCCCGCTTGGGATAGGTGTCGCTGACCTCGCGCCCCACCATCAGGCGGATCAGCTCATCCCGATCCACATCGTTTGTCATCACCGTCTTGATAAACCTGCCATCGCGCAGCACCGACACCCGGTCAGAGATCTGAAAGACCTCCGCAATACGGTGGGAAATGTATATAATGGTAACGCCCTTGCTCTTGAGCATCTGCACGATCTCGAACAGCGTCTCCACCTCCGCGTCCGTCAGCGGCGCGGTGGGCTCGTCCATGACCAGCACCTTCACGTCCCGCGTCAACGCCTTGGCGATCTCCACCAGCTGCATATTGGCGACGGACAGATTCTTGACCGTCTCTTTGGCGTTGATCTTCACGTGCATACCGTCCAGTATCTTCTGGGCGCGTTCTTCCGTAATCGACTTGTTAAACAGTACGCCGCCCCCAAGCTGCTGCCCCATGAAAATATTCTCGGCAACGCTCAGCTCCGGCATCATATTGAATTCCTGATAGATCACATGGATACCCAGCTCCATCGCCTGGTGCGGCTCCATGTGGGTATAGGTCGTCCCTTCAAAGACGATCTCTCCGTCATTCGGCTGGATAGCACCGGAGAGCGTCTTGATCAAGGTGGACTTCCCCGCGCCGTTTTCGCCCATCAGGGCGTGTACCTCGCCCCGGCGGAAGCTGATGGAAACATCGTCCAAAGCCTTTACGCCGGTATACTGCTTACTGATATGCTTGAGCTCCAGAATGTTCCGCTCTTCCATTGGCTCTTCATCCTTTCACGATTTGACTGATAGGAACGAGCCGGCAGCGACAAGTCACTGCCGGCTCCATTCATAGATGTTCCCTGTTGACGATCTATTTCAGCCGGTCGTTCCGTTACTGAACGTCAGCCTGGTGCAGAGGATTGACGGGATAGGTCACGCACGCCATGGACTCGTCGATCTCGCCGGTCAGAGCCGCCTTGACGCAACGCTCGTACATCTGGCTCACCTGGTTGACCAGATCCAGATCGATGGTGCAGTAGAACATGTCGCCTTCCTTCATGGCAGCCAGACCGTCCACGCTGGCGTCACAGCCGACCAGTGCGATACCGTCCTTCTCGAAGCTCTTGCCGGCAGCCTTGAACGCCTCGTACACGCCCAGCACGCCGCCGTCGTTGATGCCCATAACGCCCTGAATGTCGGGGATCGCCTGCAGGAAGTTCTCACCGGCGATAACGCCCTCGTTGGCGAAGCCGGCATCCTGTGCCATCACGATCTCACCGCCGGGGCAGACCTCGGCGAAGCCGTCGCGCATACCGCGCTCACGCTCCACCAGGAAATCCAGTGCGGAGTAGCTGCAGATAGCGACCTTGCCGCTGCCCTCGTTCTCGTTGCAGAACTTGCCCATCTCCTGACCGATGACCTTACCGACCTCGTAGTTGGAGCAGATGCAGGCGTACTGTGCAATATCGGACTCGTAGTCGTAGGAAGCAACGATGATGCCCTTCTCCACAGCCTGCTTCAGCAGATCGGCATACGCCTCCTCTGCGGAGTTCTGCAGGATGATGATGTCGCAGCCGCCGTTGATGAAGTTCTCCAGCGCGGTGACGATCTGGCTGGCACCGCCCTCGATGTCAGCGGTCATCAGCTTGTAGCCCGCCTCGTTGCAGCGTGCCTCGATGTCCTTACGCATATCAATGAACACGGCGTTGCTGTTGATACCGGTCAGAGCCAGACCCACGGTCAGCTTCTTGGCGGAGGGATCCTCCGTGTCGCCCTGCTTCTTCTCGCCGCAGCCTGCCAGCAGACCCAGCACCATAACTGCGGACAGCAGGAGTGCAAGTACTTTTTTCATGTTCTTCGTCCTTTCTCATCTTTCTAATAAGTCAACCCGTTTTCGAAAGTTAATTACAAAAACAGATTATAATATAATTATAGCAATCCTTTTTTCTCTGTCAAGTAACAGTTCTCACATAATGGATAGAGCCAATTTGTCAAATTTGCCAAAACCCCTTGTACCTTTTCCATTTTGTGGTATAATGCATATATCCATTAAGCGATTTTGAAAACGACTATATAAAACAAAGGGGATGGCGTATATCAAAACCACAGCCAACATGGAGATTCAGCGGAAGAATTTCACGGACATTTTCCAGCTCCTTATGCAACATGACCGCTTGACAAAGCAAAATATCGTCACCGCTCTGCACCTGAGCCTGCCCACCGTCACCCAGAACATCAACGCCCTGTGCCAGCAGGGTCTGGCGCGGGAGGCGGGGACACGGGGCAACACCGGCGGGCGGCGCGCCATGACCTATTCCTTTAACGACGATGCCCGCATCGCCATCGGCGTGGACATCACCCGCAACCATGTGGCGATCGTGGCGGTGAATCTGCGCGGCTCCGTTTTCTATAAG
>URXW01000010.1 GCA_900551995.1 uncultured Eubacteriales bacterium | reverse complement strand
CTGGTATGCAATGGACAACGCCGCCGTCCAGGTTATCACACAGGGCGGCTCCATACACAAGAGCCGTGACCCGCAAGGCGCTCACCGCCGCTGTGACCCGTGCGATGGTGCCCGGTGCCAAATACGATAATATGCTCATCCTTGCAGGTCCGCAGGGCATCGGCAAAAGCACCCTTTTGGATAAAATGAGCCGTGGCTGGTTTAATGACAGCATCCGCACCTTTGAGGGCAAAGAGGCATCTGAACTCTTGCAGGGTGTCTGGCTTGTGGAAATTGCAGAGCTTGATGCTTTCCGGCGCACGGATGTTGCACGCATCAAACAGTTTCTTTCATTGCGCACTGACCGTTTCCGTGCGGCTTATGGCCGCCATGTCAAGGAACTGCCCCGCTGCTGCGTTTTCTTTGGCACCAGCAACACCACGGACTTTTTGCAGGACCGTACCGGCAACCGCCGTTTCTGGCCCGTGGATGTCGGCGTGGCACCCGTGACAAAGAGCGTGTGGTTTGACTTGCCCGGTGAGATTGACCAACTCTGGGCGGAGGCTGTTGTCCGTTGGCAAAGCGGTGAGAGCCTTTTCCTCAAAGGTGACCTTGAGGCTGCCGCTAAGGAAAAGCAGGAGGAACACCGGGAAGTCAGCGCCCGTGAGGGCATCGTGCTGGATTTCCTCAGTAAGCAGGTGCCGGAGGATTGGGCAAAGTGGCCTCTTGACCGCCGCAGAATGTTTTGGGGCGGTGCCGTGCAGGGCAGCATCAATCTGGTTGACCGTGACCGTGTATGTGCCCTGGAGGTATGGTGTGAGGCCCTTGACGGCAAGCAGAGGGAAATCCGTTATAGTGATACTGCGGAAATCAACGGCATCATTGAGGCGTGTTCCGATTGGGAAAAAACACCCAATTCTTTGCAGTTTGGCTATTGCGGAAAACAGCGCGGATTTACCAAAAAAAGGGTGGGACATTGACTGGAACATTGCCGGAACATTCAAAAAATCAGCCGGAACATGTTCCGGCAATGTTCCGGGCAATGTTCCGGGCAATGTTCCGGCTTAAACCCTTGAAAATAAAGGCTTTTTTGCTTACCGGAACATTGGAACATTTATTTTCTATATTATATAAAAATAGAGAAATTAGAAGATTTAGAGAAAATATAAACGCCCTAAACCGCCTGTGTGCGTGTATATACGCGCGCGATGTTCCAGATGTTCCACCCCTAAAAAGGAGGTGCTTTTTTGAAAGAAAGTTATATTGAAAATTACCTTGTCCGCAAGGTGAAAGAAAACAATGGTTTGTGTTTGAAATTTGTTTCTCCGGGAAACCCCGGCGTGCCAGATAGGATTGTCATAACCCCCGATGGCAGGACAATCTATGTGGAACTGAAAACGGAGGTTGGCAGGCTTGCCAAAATTCAGAAATGGCAAAGGAGCGAACTGGAGAAACGGGGTGCGGATGTCCGTGTACTTTTTGGGATGGATGCCGTGAAAGAATTTTTGAGGGAGGTTTTTGACTGATGCAATTTACACCGCACAATTATCAAAGCTACTGCATCCAGCGTGTGGTTGATGACCCTGCGGTTGGTTTGTTCCTCCGTCCCGGTCTTGGCAAAACCGTCATCACCCTCTCTGCTATCAACATTCTCAAGTATTTCCGCTGGCAGGTGCAAAAGGTGCTTGTGGTGGCCCCTAAAAAAGTGGCTGAGGCAACCTGGAGCAAGGAGGCGGCTAAGTGGGACCATCTAAAGCATATCCGCACCGCCACGGTGCTTGGCTCATCCGCAAAACGCATCAAGGCACTCAACACGCCTGCGGATGTGTATGTTATCAACCGGGAAAATGTGGAATGGCTTGTGGACTACTACAAGCAGGATTGGCCCTTTGACATGGTGGTGCTTGATGAGAGCACCAGCTTTAAGAACAGCCAGAGCAAACGCTTTAAGGCTATGAAACGGGTGCGGCGGTTTATCAAAAAGATGGTGCTGCTGACCGGCACCCCGTCCTCCAAAGGTTTGATTGACCTTTGGGCACAGGTTTATTTGCTGGACGGCGGGGCACGGCTTGGCGAAACCCTCGGCGCTTACCGTGAGCATTATTTTGACCCCGACCAGCGGAGCCGCACGCAGATTTTCAGCTATAAGGCAAAAGACGGTGCGGAAAACGCCGTTTTGACCGCTATATCTGATATTTGCATCTCCATGAAAGCGGAGGACTACCTGCAACTACCGGACTTTATCCAGCATGAAATCCCTGTGATGCTGGATGCCAAAGCCAAAAAAGCCTATGACCAATTTGAGCGTGACCTTTTGCTTGAGGTGGATGAGGATGTTATCACGGCCGGCACCGCAGGTGTTTTGGTTGGAAAGCTGCTGCAATTCTGCAACGGTGCCGTGTATAGCAATGAGGGGCATGTGGTGCCGGTGCATGATTGCAAGCTGGAGGCGTTCCTGGAACTGCTTGAACAGCTTAACGGAGAGCACTGCCTCACATTCTACGGCTACCAGCATGACCGTGACCGCATCCTTGAGTGCCTGCAAAAGCACCGCAAAGACCTCCGTGTGCGTGTTTACAAGGGTGTGGAGGATGAGGAGGCGTGGAACGCCGGAGAGGTTGATGTGCTGCTTGTGCATCCGGCAAGCTGCGCCTATGGTCTAAACCTCCAGCAAGGCGGCCGGCATGTGGTGTGGTATGGGCTCAACTGGTCCTTTGAACTGAATGACCAGGGCAACTGCCGATTGTACCGCCAGGGCTCTCCGTATGAAAAGGTTTTTATCCACTACCTCATTGTGCAAGGCTGTGAGGATGAGGATGTTATGGCAACGATACAGGACAGAGCAGACACCCATGAGGCTGTCATGCGCGCCCTTAAAGCGAGAATACGAAAGGTTAAGGAGGAAACAGCATGACCGAACAGGAACGATTGAAAACGGACACCGTTTTTGTTGATACCGTCATCCGTGAATGTGCGTTGATGACGATACAAAAAGAGGCGGATGCACAGAGGATTGCAGAACTTGAGGAGCGCCTTGATGCGGTATCAGCCATCCCACCGGCAGAGCCGTCCGCCGCACTGCAAAGGCAGCTTGACAAGGCTGTTGCCGACCTGCATTTTGTTATGGCGGGGGGTGACCCCTGCAAGATATGCAGCACCAAGTGCACCTTTGGAGAAAAGAACTGCAAGCCGCTATGGCGTGGAGAGGCAGGTGGCGAATTATGACTTTGAAAGAACTGTCACAGCTTTATTATCTCAACCGTGAGATTGAGATGGACAAGCGCCGCTTGCAGGAACTGGAGGCACAGGCGGTGTCCTGCACGCCCAACCTCACGGGTATGCCGCACGCGCCGGGTGTGTCAGATAAGGTTGGGCGCTACGCTGCGGAGATTGTTGACCTCAGAGGCATCATTGAGGCAAAACACCAGCAATGTCTATATGAGCGGAGCCGTCTGGAGAGGTACATATCCGATATTGAGGACAGCTACCTCCGGTTGGCGTTCACCTATCGGTTTATAAATGGCTTGCCGTGGGAGCAGGTTGCCGCCTGCATCGGCGGAAGTAACACCGCAGACGGCGTGCGGATGATGTGCAACAGATACATCAAAGCAACGAATGATGACACAGAGCAATAAGTTGTTCGCTTTGTTCGGTGCGTCTGTGCTATACTGATACCGTGGGTGTATGCCTCAGATAAGAGCAACGCCTCCTTGGTTGGAACGGCGGCAAAGTGATGGAGAATGTGAAACCGGACCTTTGCCGCCGTTCTCTAATTTTGATTATTTCAAAAGCTGTCCCGTAACACACACGGGCGGCTTTTTATTTTGACATAGGGGTGGTGAGTGTGGCGAAACTAACTGAAAAGCAAAAGCGTTTTGTTGCGGAGTACCTGGTGGACCTTAAGGAGTACCACGCTTTGGGTGGCAACGGCACAGTCACATCATTGGTCAATTCCATCCGTGAACTTGATGTACGGGACGATAAACGCCCCGCCTCTCAAGAATGAGCCGGAAAGGAGGGCACATGGAGTTTTCAAAGAAAATGTTGGTGCTGCACTCCTTTGTGACCGTTTCCTTGATAACTGCCACGGTGGTCATCAACATTGCAACCGAGCACGATGTCACCGCCCTTGCCGCCCTTGCTGGTACATCCTTTGTGGTTGACGGCACCTGGGGCGGTTTTTATCTGTGGAAATCCAAGAATGAAAACCGGGCGAAATATGCCCAAAAATTTGTACGGCTGTTTGCCAAAGAGTACGGCGTGGAGAACGCCATCCGCTTGGCAGAAATCGTGCTGAAAGACTGAAAAGGAGGTTTATAGCATTGAGTAACAGCAAACTGGTGGACTATACAAAAATTTCCCCAAACAAGACAAGTCCCAGAAACCACAAAATTGACACCATCACCATCCACTGCGTGGTAGGTCAATGCAGCGTGGAAACTCTGGGCAATGTGTTTGCCCCTACATCCAGACGGGCGAGCTCCAACTACGGCATTGGCTATGATGGCCGCATCGGTATGTATGTGGAGGAAAAAGACCGCTCCTGGTGTTCGTCCTCCGCAAGCAACGACAACCGGGCAATCACTATTGAGGTTGCCAGTGACACCAAGCACCCCTATAAGGTGAGAGATGCCGCCTATAAGGCCTTGATTGACCTGTGCACGGACATCTGCAAGCGCAACGGCATCAAAGAGCTCAAGTGGAAAGCGGACAAGTCCCTCATCGGCAAGGTGGAGCAGCAAAACATGACGGTGCACCGCTGGTTTGCCAATAAGGCTTGCCCCGGTGATTATCTCTATAACCTGCACGGCCAGATTGCCGCTGAGGTCAACGCAAGGCTTGGGGTAGTATCTGATACCACCCCAGACACAAACGCCGCCCTGGAGTACGCTGTGGGCGATGTGGTGACCTTTAAGGGCACCAAGCACTATGCAAGCTCCAACGGCACAAACGGAAAGACATGCAAACCCGGCGAGGCAAGGGTGACCTCTGTGGCGAAAAACGGAAAGCACCAGTACCACCTCATCAAGACCACTGGCAGCGCCTCCACCGTTTACGGTTGGGTGGATGCCGCAGACATCACCAAAGCAAGCGCATCCATTGCAAAAGGCAGCAAGGTCAAGGTCAATAAAGGCGCTAAAACCTACACGGGCGGCTCTCTTGCATCGTTCGTTTACAGTACGGTTTACACCGTCATGCAAATTGACGGTGACCGTGTGGTTATCGGCAAAGACGGCGTTGTGACCGCTGCCGTCAACATCAAAAACCTCACCCTTGTGGGGTAAAAATAAGAGGAGGATTTCACTATGGAAAACATCTTTGACTGGTCCGTTATTCTCAGCCTCGTGGGTGTGTTGGTGGTCATCACCAACATCATTGTGCAGGTGCTCAAAAAGCTCACCTGGGACAAGCTGCCCACAAACATCCTTGCCACGCTTGTGGCAATCGTTTTGACCCTTGGAGCGTTCTTTGCCTACTGCCAGATTAAAAGCATCACCGTGGTGTGGTACATGGTTGCCGCTGCGGTTGTGCTTGGCTTTATGGTCGCCTACGCCGCCATGTTCGGCTTTGACAAGCTCAAAGAGGTCATTGCACAGTTGGATAAAAACAAAAAGGAATAAGACAGCGAAAAGCCGGAGAGGTGTGACCCTCTCCGGCTTTTTTTGCGTTCTATGACATAAGCGCTTGCACGCCTTTTATAATCTTGTTGTAGTCATCCTCAACGGTCATAAAATCATTTTCATATCCTTGCAGCTCATCAACGAAAGCCTCTAACCGTCTGTTTTGTCCCGCCTGCGTTTTTAGGCGCATAGCCTCTGTTGTTTCCTTGGTATAAATACGCCCCAGGAAATCCGTCTTGAGAGCATCCACTGCCGAAAGTACACTCTCTGCTGCTTTGAGCATCTGCTCATCCACTTTGCACCCGGCTTTTTTGGCTTGCAGCAAGGTCAATGCCTTGCGTTCCGCCAACTGCAACCGGCTGAAAAATGTTTCATAGGCAAAGGTTTGTTGACAAAGCTGGAAACTCTCACGCATGATGCGTGCATCGTTTTCTGCCTGCATCGTGGAATAATATTTCCGCATATCACGGAGCGTGTCCTCCGGCACATCCGGCTGTGTGAGCTCTGTCTTTACGGACACCAGCGGCGTGGATGTTTCAGATGTTCTTAACACCTCCGGCTCTTTTCTTTTCCTCTTTTTCAAAAGCAGGACGGCAAGGACTATGCAAACAACCGTGAGCAAAATGTTTTCCGGCACCGGGTCTTGTACCGACATAATTACCCCACCGAGTGTTGCCACAGCGCACGACATTCCAAAAATGATGCGAACAATCCATAAAACCTTTTTCACTGCTTATCACCTCCCGTTTTCTGCTTTTTTCTTTACTTTTACAAGTTTAATTATATCCAACACAGTGCATTTGTCAAGCGGTAGAGCCTATATGATAATGACTTATTTTTTGGGTAAACTATACTTTTCAGTAGGAGGAGGGATACGCATGACCGCTGATAAAATCAAAGCGTTGCGTGAGGCAAAAGGTTGGACACAGGCAGACCTTGCGCGCAAATTGGGCATCACCAGAAACGGAGTGAACTCTTGGGAACAGGGACTTTCCACACCATCACCGGCTTGTCTGGTGGACTTGGCAACAGTGTTTTCCGTGTCTACGGACTATTTGCTTGGCATTGAGCACTCAGCCATAGTGGATGTGTCCGGCTTGAATGACAAGGATGTTGCCGTGTTGGCAGAGCTTGCAGACCGATTAAGAAACCGCAACCATTGAGAAACGGCTCAGATTTTGGGACCGTTTTTCTTTTTTGCTGTTGACATTATACAACAAAAGTTGTATAATCAGAGCATAACAAAGGAGGTGCTGCTATATGGCCCGTTCAAACTTACAAAACACCCGCTTATCCAGAGAAATGTCACAGTCACAGCTTGCGACCGCCGCCGCTATCAACGGCAGAGTGCTCCAAACCTATGAACAGGGTGGGCGTGACCTTAGCGGTGCAAAGCTGGCTACTCTCTTAAAAATCTGTTTGGCTCTCAACTGCAAACTGGAGGACATCCTCCCAGATGGGGAAACCGCAGAATTGTTAAAGAGATATGCCAAAATGATTGGTTGACACGGAACTTGGCGGGGTGGTTGCACCCCGCTTTTTCTTTTACGAGGAGGACCCCCATGAACTATAAAGGCTTTCATCATCTCACCTGGAATGACAGGCTGACCATTGAGAAAATGCTCAAAGTCCGTACCGCAAAAGCGAAAATTGCGGAGGCGCTTGGCGTGTCAGTGCGTACCATTTACTATGAAATCAAGCGCGGAATGTGCACGCAACGGAACACAGATTATACTGTTGAGGAGCGTTATTGTGCGGAGGTTGCGGAGCGTGCATATAGGGAGCATCTGAAAGCCAAGGGGCCAGACCTCAAGATTGGAAACAACATAGAACTGTCTAACTTTTTAGAGGAGCAAATCATTGAACACCACTTTTCTCCCGGTGCTGCGTTGGTGGAGGCAAAAGCCGCCAATAAAGTGGTCAATATCTGTGAAAGCACCCTTTACAACTACATTTACCGTGGGGATGTGTTTTTGGAACTTGCTCCGGAGCACCTGCATGAAAAGGGCAAACGGCACTATACCAAACAATGCCGCAAAAAAGCCGCGAGAGCGCCAAAAGGTGAAAGCATCGAACACCGCCCGGATGAAATCCTCAAGCGCACCACTTTTGGAAATTGGGAGATGGACAGCGTGATGGGCGCACAGGGCACCACCAGGGCGCTCCTTGTCCTTACCGAACGGTTGAGCCGTAACGGCATCCTCATCCTCCTGCCGGACCACACAAGCAACAGCGTGGTAAAGGCTTTGGACAAACTGGAGCGCAGATATGGAAAAGACTTCTATGACACATTCAAAAGCATCACCGTGGACAATGGCTGTGAGTTTGCGGACTATGAGGGTCTTGAGCGTTCCTGCCGCCGAAAACAAAAACGCACAAAGCTCTATTACTGCCACCCATACTCACCGCATGAGCGTGGCAGCAATGAAAACATGAACAGAATAATTAGGCGGTTTTTCCCAAAAGGCACAAACTTTGATGAGGTGCAGCTCTGTGAGGTGCGTGTGGCTGAGGAATGGATGAACAACTACCCTCGCAAAATCCTGGGATGGAAAAGCGCCAACCAGGTTATGCAGGAGTATTTGCAAACTGCATAAAAACCGCAGAGCATTGGTGTGGGGAGCCGGAAAGCAATAATTGCATCCGGTTTCGTTGCTGCGCCTTTTTTCTTGAAAACCGCATAAAATCAAAGCCTCTGGACACATCCAGAGGCTTTGATGATACCACTCTAAAAAATTTTACAACTATTTTTGCAATTTATTCTTGACATTTTGGACAAAACCCGCGAAATCATCAAATTTGCGCGCCCCCGGCTCTGCCGGGGGCGCGTCTGCTTGTCGATAAATCCCCCGGTGTGTGCAGTCCTTCCGCATTACAGGGGGAAGCTCGAGGGGGCAAAGCCCGCCTCGAATCGGATCAAATGCCGCGCCAAGCCTTGCTCTGCAAGGCGTGCGTGGAGCGAAGCGAATATTTTCGTGCCGCTTCGCGGCACGAAAATAACGGCATTATTGCTTCTGCGCCGTTACTTGGCGGGCTTGACGATGAGGTTCACCAGCTTGTTTTTCACCAGAATGGTCTTGACCACGTTCATGCCCTCCACGGACTTTTTGACCTTCTCGTTCTCCATGGCGGCAGCCACCACATCACTCTCCCCGCTGTCCATGTGGACGGTGACGGTGCCCTTCAGCTTGCCGTTGACCTGCACCGCCATCTCCACGTGGGAGTCCACGGTCTTGGACTCGTCGTGGGCGGGCCACTCCATCTGCATCGCCATCTTGCCGTACTTGGCGGCGAAGCCCATGTTCTCCCACATCTCCTCCACCATATGGGGCGCGAAGGGGCTGAGCAGCAGGCAGAGCATCTCTACGTCGCCCTTGGAACAGCCGTTGGCGTAGAACTCGTTGACCATCGCCATCATGGCGGCGATGGCGGTATTCATCTTCAGCTCGTCGATGTCCTGCGTCACCTTCTTGATGGTCTTGTGGACGATGGACTCGTTCTTGGCGGAGATGGACGTCTCGTCGGTGGCGATGTCCTGCAGGTTGAAGCAGCGGTCGAGGAAACGCTTACTGCCCTTGACAGCCTCGTTGCTCCAGCTGACAGCCTTCTCGAAGTCGCCGATGAACATGATGTGCAGGCGCATGGTGTCCGCGCCGTACTGCGCCACGATGTCGTTGGGGTTCACCACGTTGCCGCGGGACTTGGACATCTTCTCGCCGCCCTCGCCCAAGATCATGCCGTGGCTGGTGCGCTTGGCGTAGGGCTCCTTGGTGGGCACCACGCCGATGTCGTACAGGAACTTATGCCAGAAGCGGGAGTACAGCAGGTGCAGGGTGGTGTGCTCCATGCCGCCGTTGTACCAGTCCACCGGGGACCAGTAGTCCAGAGCCTCCTTGCTGGCAAGTGCCTTGTCGTTGTGGGGGTCCATATACCGCAGGAAATACCAGCTGGAGCCTGCCCACTGGGGCATGGTGTCCGTCTCGCGCTTGGCGGGGCCGCCGCAGCAGGGGCAGGTGGTGTTGACCCAGTCGGTCATCTTGCTCAGGGGGCTTTCGCCGTCGTCGGTGGGCTCGTAGCTCTCCACCTGGGGCAGCACCAGAGGCAGCTGCTCCTCCGGCAGAGCCACCCAGCCGCACTTCTCGCAGTTCACCAGAGGGATGGGCTCGCCCCAATACCGCTGGCGGGAGAACACCCAGTCGCGCAGCTTGTAATTGACCTTCTCCTTGCCGAAGCCCTGCTCCACCACGTACTTCTTCATGGCGGGGATCGCCTCCTTCACGGTCATGCCGTTGAGGAAGCCGGAGTTGACCATGATGGCACTGTCGTCCTTGGCAACGAATGCCTCCTTGGTGACGTCGCCGCCCTTGACCACCTCCACGATGGGCAGTCCGAATTTCGTGGCGAACTCCCAGTCGCGCTGGTCGTGACCGGGCACGCCCATGACGATGCCGGTGCCGTAGCCCATGAGGACGTAGTCGGAGACGAAGATGGGCAGAGCCTTGTGGGTCACGGGGTTCGTCGCCTCGACGCCCTCCAGACGCACGCCGGTCTTTTCCTTGTTCAGCTCGCCGCGCTCAAAGTCGGACTTGTGGGCGGCCTCGTCCTGATACGCCGCCACGGCGTCCCAATTTTCGATGTGGCTCTGCCACTTCTTCAGCAGGGGGTGCTCCGGGGAGATGACCATATAGGTGGTGCCGAACAGGGTGTCGGCACGGGTGGTGTACACCGTCACCTGATCGCCCACGTTGGTGTCGAAGGTGATCTCCGCACCGGTGGAGCGTCCGATCCAGTTGCGCTGCTGGATCTTCACGCGCTCGATGTAGTCCACGTCCTCCAGATCGTCAATGAGCCGCTGGGCGTAGGCGGTGATCTTCAGCATCCACTGGCTCTTTTCCTTGCGGATGACCTCGCTGCCGCACCGCTCGCACACGCCGTTGACCACTTCCTCGTTCGCCAGCACGCATTTGCAGCTGGTGCACCAGTTCACGGGCATGGTGGACTTATACGCCAGACCGTGCTTGAACATCTGCAGGAAGATCCACTGGGTCCACTTGTAGTAGCTGGGGTCGGTGGTGTCCACGCAGCGATCCCAATCGAAGCCGTAGCCCAGCATTTTCAGCTGGCTGGTGAAGTTCTCGATGTTGTTCTTCGTGACCACCGCCGGGTGGATGTGGTTCTTGATGGCGTAGTTCTCCGTGGGCAGTCCGAAGGCGTCGAAGCCGATGGGAAAGAGGACGTTGTAGCCCTCCATGCGCTTTTTACGGGTGACGATGTCCATCGCCGTAAAGGGGCGGGGGTGCCCCACGTGCAGACCCTGACCAGAGGGATAGGGGAACTCGATCAGCCCGTAGAACTTGGGACGCTTGTCGCCGGTGATGGCGGCGTAGGGCTTCGTCTTTTCCCAGTTGGCTTGCCACTTCTTCTCAATGGCCGCAAAATCGTAATTCATACCGTTTCTCCTTGTATGTGAATTTTATCGCTTAAACACAAAACGCCCCCGACCGCTTTCACGGTCAGGGGCGTGCAGTAACGCGTTACCACCCTGCTTCCGCCGGGAGTTTCCTCCGCGACGCTCGGTGCCTCTCCTGAGAGAGTGCCGCGCTGTAACGGTGCGCGCCCGTCCCGCCCTGTTCAGGCGGAAAGCTCCGGAGCCAGTACAACGGAACGTCCCCACCGGCTCGCACCAGACGCCGGTTCTCTTAGGGCGGACGGACTCCGTCTTTTTTCCTTCATCGCTCGTGGCAATATCGTGTTCTATTGTAGCGCATTTTTTCCGCTTGTCAAGCCCCTGTTTTCCGGGGAAAGCGGGGAAAATCAGTCGTGTTCGCTGATGATGCCGGTCAAGTCGATAGCCTTGCCGTCCTGCCACAGACGCTCCAGACCGTAAAACTCCCGCGCCTCCTGATTGAACACATGGATGGCGATGCAGCCGTAGTCCAGCAGCACCCACGTGCCGCCGCGGTAGCCCTCACGGTGCAGCGGCTGCTCGTCCGCCTCCTCCGCCAGCACCTTCTCCACGCTGTCCACCAGCGCGTTGATCTGGGTGTTGCTGGAGCCGCTCGCCAGCACGAAATAGTCCGCCAGCGTGGTCAGCTCGCTGATCTCCAGCACGCGGATCTCCCTGCCCTTTTTGTCCGACAGGGCGCGGGCCGCCAGTAATGCCAATTCCTTCGGTGTTTTCATTGTATCCCTCTTTTCAGCAGATAATCCCGCGCATCGCGGGTCATGTGGTGGACGGGGCTGCCCATCTCCTCCATCTCGTCGATGGTCATGTTCAGTCCCAGCAGCAATCCCCTGTCCAGATCCTCGTATACCGTCTTACGCAGTTCCTCCACGCCGGGGAAGTCTCGCGTCGGCTCGATATAGTCCGCCAGATAGATGATCTTTTCCAGCAGCGTCATGTCCGGCTTGCCGGTGGTGTGGTAGAAAATAGCGTCGCAGACGTCGTCCTCCACGCCGAATACGCTGCGGGCGATGGCGGCTCCGGTTTTGCTGTGCAGCAGCTTCAACGCCTTCTGCTCCAGCGTGTCCAGCGTAATGCCGTACTTTTTGCACAGTGCCAGCTGCGCGTCCAGATCCAGCTTTTTGGTGCAGTCGTGGAGCAGCGCGGCGATACGCGCCTTCGTCTCGTCCGCGCCGTAGTGGCGGGCAAGACGCACAGCCTCCTGCTCCGTGCCCAGCACATGGGGCATACGCTTGGGCTTGAGGTAGCTCAAGGCGATGGGACGCAGCGCATCCGGCGTCAGGTGCTTCAGGTCGCAGCGACTGCCGTACAGACGCTCCCGCTGAATATAGCCCCAGACCGGCGGCGGCAGGAGGTTTTCGCCTCCCCCCTGCGCCAGCGCGGTGCGAACCTCCGTGGAGGATACATCCACCACCTGCGGGTTGGGAACCACCGTCACCTGCGCGTGAAAGTCCCGCTCCAAGTGCGCCTTCTGGGCGGCGAAGGCGGCGGAGTCGTCCTCCGCCTCCCGCGTGAAGGGCGCGATACGCGCCAGTGCCATGACCCGCGCCGGGTCGTGCCACGTGTGGAGCGACAGGAACATATCCGAGCCCATCAGGAGGTACAGCGTGTCCTCCGGGTACTGCTCCCGCAGCGTCGTCAGCGTGTCCGCCGTGTAGCTGGCACCGGTGCGGCGCAGCTCCATGTCGCTGACCTCCGCCCTCTTGCCCAGCTCCGCCGTGGCCAGCACGGTCATGTCGTACCGCTGCTGCATCCCGGCACCGTCCGCCGCCAGTGCCTTGTGGGGCGGCTGCCGGTCGGGGATCAGCAGGAGCTTGTCCAGATGCAGGGCTTCCATGGCCGCCTTCGCCGCCGTGACGTGCCCCACGTGGGGCGGGTCGAACGTCCCGCCGTAAATGCCGATGTTCATACGGTCTTTTTCGCCTTGACCAGCTCGATCCTGCGCTTGGTCTTGTCGTGCTGCATACGGTAGAGAACGAATTTGCTGCCGATGACCTGCACCACCTCGCAGCGGGCGGAGACAGCCAGCTGCTCCGCCGCCTCCCGCGCCGTGAGCATGGAGTTCTCCAGCACACGACCCTTAATGAGCTCACGCGCCGCCAGCGCGTCGTTGACCTGTTTGATGAGATTGTCGCCGATGCCGTCCTTGCCCACGTGGATGATGGTATCCATGTTGGTGGCAAGAGAGCGAAGCTGGGCGCGCTGTTTGCTTGTCAGTTCCATATCAGTGATTCTCCAAATACGTTTTCAGCTCCTCCGCGAACACGCGAAGCGCGTTGCCGCGGTGGGAAATGGCGTTCTTTTCCTCCGCCGTCAGCTGGGCGAAGGTCTTACGCAGGGACGGAACGAAGAAAATAGGGTCGTAGCCGAAGCCGCCGTCCCCCATAGGGGCAAAGGCGACGGTGCCGAAGCAGTCGCCCTCCGCCGTCAGCGTGTCCCCGTTGGGAAAGGCGCAGACGATGGCGGTGTGGAAGTGGGCGGCGCGGTCTGTGGCACCGCGCATATTGCTCAGCAGCAGCCGGCAGCGGGAGGGATCGTCGTCCAACCCGCCGTACCGGGCGGAGTAGATGCCCGGCGCGCCCTGCAAATAGTCCACGCACAGCCCGGAGTCGTCGGCGATAGCGGGCAGACCGCTGGCTGTCATAATGGCGTTCGCCTTCAGCGCGGCGTTTTCGGCAAAGGTGGTACCCGTCTCCTCCACGTCTATGTCCACGCCCACGTCGGAGGGCATGACCACCTCCACGCCCAGCTGGGCGAGGATCGCCTGCATCTCCGATAGCTTGCCCTTGTTGTGGGATGCCAGTACAAATTTCACGGTATTATTCCCCCTTCGTTTCTTACACCATGCCGCGCACAAATTCCGTGGGGTCGAAAGGCTTCAGATCGTCGATGCCCTCGCCCACGCCCACGAATTTCACGGGCACGCCCAGCTCCTGCGCGATGGCGATGACGATGCCGCCCTTGGCGGTGCCGTCCAGCTTGGTGAGGACGATGCCGGTAAGCCCCGCCGTCTCCTTGAACGTCCGTGCTTGAATGAGTCCGTTCTGCCCGGTGGTGGCGTCCAACACCAGCAGCGTCTCGCAGGCGGAGTCAGGGCACTCCCGATCGATGATCTTCCGCAGCTTCGCCAGCTCGTTCATAAGATTCTGCTTGTTGTGGAGCCGCCCCGCCGTGTCGCAGAGCACCACGTCCGCATTACGCGCCTTGGCGGCCTGCAGGGCGTCGAACAGCACGGCACCGGGATCGGCTCCCTCGTTCTGCCGCACGATGTCCACACCGGCGCGTCCCGCCCAGATCTCCAGCTGGTCGGCGGCGGCGGCGCGGAACGTATCGCCGGCGCAGAGGAGCACCTTTTTGCCCTCGCCCTTGAGCCGGGCCGCCAGCTTGCCGATGGACGTGGTCTTGCCCACGCCGTTGACGCCGATGACCAGCACCACGGCGGGCTTGCCGCGCAGCGTCAGCGCACTGTCGCCCACGTCCAGCTTGCTGCGGAGGATGTCCCGCAGCGCGTCCTTGACGTCCTCCATGCGCCCGATGAATTTCTCCTTCACCCGCTTACGCAGCTGCTCCACGATGTCGCACGCCGTGTCCGCGCCCACATCCGCCAGAATAAGGGCTTCCTCCAGCCCGTCATAAAACTCGTCGTTCAGATCGTCGAAGGTAGGGACGGCGGTGAACGCCTCCTTGAGTATCTGAAACAGTCCCATTGCCATGCTGTAAACCTCCTTATTTGATGTGCAGCTCCTTCGCCATGTCGTTGAGATTGATGGTCAGTATGCGGCTGACGCCCTTTTCCTGCATGGTCACGCCATACAGCACGTCCGCCTCCTCCATGGTGCCCCGCCGGTGGGTGATGACGATAAACTGTGTCTTGCCGGCGATACGCCGCATATAGCGGGCGTAGCGCACCACGTTCGCCTCGTCCAAAGCCGCCTCGATCTCGTCCATAACGCAGAAGGGCGTGGGGTGTACCTTCAAAATGGCGAAATACAGGGCGATCGCCACGAACGCCTTTTCGCCGCCGGAGAGCAGTGTAATGGTCTTGAGCTGCTTGCCGGGGGGCTGCACCTTGATCTCGATGCCGCAGTTGAGGATGTCTTCCTCGTCCTCCAGCTCCAACCGCGCCTTGCCGCCGCCGAACAGCTCCAGAAACGTCTCCTGAAAGCTCTCGTTCAGCAGCCGGAACTGCTCGGCGAAGATGGTGGTCATCTGCTGGGTGATCTGGTCGATGATGCCCAGCAGCTCCTCCTTCGCCTGCTCCACGTCGCTGCGCTGGTCGGAGAGGTACGTGTAGCGGGTGTTCACTCGGTCAAATTCCTCGATGGCACCGATATTGGGGTTGCCCAGAGCCTTGATCTCCCGGTTCAGCTCCGCGATGCGGCGCGTCGCCTTGGGGACGCTCTCCAGCTCCACCCGCTGCTCCATGGCGTCACTGTGGCTCAGCTCGTACCGCTCCCACAGCTTCTCAAGGATCTGCCCCTCCTCCATGGTGCTGTTTTCCAGCTTCTGCTGCAATTTACTGTGCGCCTGCATGGCGTTCAGCAGCGCGTCGTTGTACTGGCGGCTGTTGCGGCTGTGCTGCTCACGCTGCTGCTCCAATTCCAGCTTCTCCTGCGCCAGTGCTTCCAGCCTCTGCCGCAGGGCGGCGGTGCGGGCGTTTCTCTCGTCCAGCGCGGTCTGGTGGGCGGCAATATCCGCCTGCGCCTGTTCGTTGGAGGCGCGGTATTGCCGCGCCAGCGCGTCACGCTCCGTGCGGTCGGACACCATGTCCGCCTGCAACGCCCGCAGGTCGGCGACGCTGCGCTGTGCGCCGTCCCGCTCCGCGTGCAGTGCCGCCTGCGCCGCCTTTTTGTCGCTGACCGCCTGCGCCAGCCGGTTCGTCTGCTCCGTCAGATCGCTCTGCCCCGCCAGCTTGCTCTGCATCTCCTGCCGCAAGGCGGCGGCGCGGCTCTCCGCACTCTCGATGGCGGCGCGGGTAGACTCTATCCGGGCGCGGCCGTCCTGCTCCCGGCGGTCAAGGATGGAGAGCTCCTGCTCCATGGTCTCGCAGCTGAGGCGCAGGCTCTCCAGCAGGATGTCATAGTGATCCTGCTTGCCCTGCAGCGTCAGCACGTCGTCCTCCGCCTTGCGCTGCTGCTCCTTGGCGACCTGCAATTCGTACTCCGCCTTTTGCAGCTCCCGCTGGGCGTCCTCCGCCTGCTGGGAAATATCGGTCAGCTTGCCGTGCAGCGTGCTCTGCGCCTTGGTCAGCCGTTCCAGCTCGTTGGCGCGGGACAGCACGCCGGAGGAGCGGCTGGCGGAGCCGCCGGTCATGGAGCCGCCCCGGTTGATGATCTGCCCGTCCAGCGTCACGATGCGGAAGGCGTTGCGGAACTTCCGCGCCAGCGCGATGCCGCTGTCCAGATCCTCCATGACCGCCGTGCGTCCCAAAAGATTCTTGAAAATGCCGTCGTACCGGCTATCGTAGCGCACCAGCTCGCTGGCGACGCCCACAAAGCCGTACTCCCCGGCGATATTCTCCCGCAGCACATCGCCGCGGATGGCGGTCAGGGGCAGGAATGTGGCGCGCCCGCCGTCCCGCTGCTTCAGGAACTGGATGGCGGCCTTGGCATCCTCCTCCCTGTCCACCACGATGTTTTGCAGCGCGGCACCCAGCGCCGTCTCCAACGCCACGGCGTACTCCTGCTTCGTGGTCATCAGCCCCGCCACGGGGCCGTGGACGCCCCGCAGGGTGCTTTTCTCCGACGCCTGCATGACGGTCTTTACCGCCTTGTTGAAGCCCTCGTACTCCTTCTCCATCTCGGTGAGCAGGCGGATACGGTCATCCTGTGCCCGCACCTTCATGGTGAGATCCAGCTTCTGCGCCTGGGCATCCTCCGCCTTCTGGCGGCGGCTGTCCATACGCAGGGAGTGCCCCTGTATCATGTTCTGCACCGCCTGCGCTTCCTCCTTGGCGTCGTTGAGGGCGCGGCGATTCTGCTTGGCTTCCTTTTCGCTGCTCTCCAGCTTTTCCTGCGCGTCGGACAGCTCCTGCCGCACGGTGACGCGCCGCTGTCCCGCCTCGTCCAGTCCCGCCTGCAGTGCCGACAGCGCGGCGCGCCCGTCGGCGGCCTCCGCCACCGCCAGAGCCTCCTGTGCGCGGAGGGACTCCGCCTCGTCCGCCGCACCGCGGGCACTGTCGGACAGGGAACGCGCCTTTTCCAGCAGGTCGTCCAGCTCCCGCTCCAAATCGGCGGCGGACGCGTCGATCTCCGCAATATGCGCCAGCTGCGCGTCGATCTGCCCCTGCAGATTCTCCCGCCGCGCATCGGCGTTGGTCAGCTCCTGCTCCAAGCGGCGCAGGGAGTCGTTGTTATGGTCGATGGAGGTTTGCAGCACGGCGATGGCGGCTGCCTCCTCCCCGGCGGCACTGTCGGACTCCGTGACCTGCCCCCGCAGGCTCTCGGCGTCCATATCGTTCCGGCGCATCTGCTCCGTAAAGCTCTCCCCCAGCGCGTAGGACTCGTCCAGTGCCCGCTGGGCGCGGTCACACTCCTCCTTCGCCAAGGCGGTGTCGCTCTCCAGCTTCAGCTTGGCGGTACGCAGATTTTGCAGCTGCTCCAGCCAGACGGAGATTTCCAGCACGCGCAGCTCGTCCCGGAGGACAAGGTATTTCTTCGCCGTCTCCGCCTGCTGGCGCAGCGGCTCCACCTGTAATTCCAGCTCCGCGATCTTGTCGTTGATACGCACGAGGTTCTCCTCCGTGCGCTCCAGCTTCCGCTCGGACTCCTCCTTGCGGTGGCGGTATTTGCTGATGCCTGCCGCCTCCTCGAAGATCTCCCGGCGTTCGCCGCTCTTGACGGACAGTATCTCGTCGATCTTGCCCTGTCCGATGATGGAGTAGCCCTCCCGCCCCATGCCGGTGTCCATGAACAGCTCGTTCACGTCCTTGAGGCGCACGGACTGCTTGTTGATGTAATACTCCGACTCGCCGCTGCGGTAGTACCGGCGGGTGACCGCCACCTCCGCCTCCTCCCGTGTGGGGAAGATATGCTCGGTGTTGTCGATGACCAGCGTTACCTGTGCAAAGCCCATCTGGTTGCGCTTCTCCGTGCCGCCGAAGATCACGTCCTCCATCTTGGCACCCCGCAGCTGGCGGCTGTTCTGCTCGCCCATGACCCAGCGGATGGCATCGGAGATGTTGGACTTGCCGGAGCCGTTGGGCCCCACGATGGCGGTGATGTCCTCGCCGAAGTTCAGCACGGTTTTTTCGGGGAACGATTTGAACCCCTGTATCTCAAGTGCTTTTAAGTACAATTACTTCACCTCTTATACTTTGGCATACCTTAACTAATTTAGTATACTATGGAAGTCCCCTTTTTTCAAGAAAAACCGTAGTCTGCGCCGCAGAAAAATCCCCCGCCGCCGGGCGGGGGAGCTTTCTTCACTTTCGCCGCCGGATCTGCCCGTACAGCGCGTCCAGCGCGTCCGAGAGCGTGCCCACCCGGTCGATGATGCCCTCCGCCACCGCCTGCTCGCCGTAGAGCACGGTGCCCACGTCGTTTGCCATGTCGCCGCTGGAGAGCATCAGCTCCCGGAACCGCTCCGCGCTGACGCGGCTGTTGCCCGCCACGAAGCGCACGATGCGCTCCTGTATCCGCTGGAAATAGCGGTACGTCTCCTCCGCGGCGATGACCGTGCCGGACATCCGCACCGGGTGGATCGTCATGGACGCGGTGGGGGCGATAAACGTCTCCTTGCCGCACACCGCCAGCGGCACGCCGATGGAGTGCCCGCCGCCCAGCACCAGCGTGACGGTGGGCTTCGTCATTCCGGCTGCCAGCTCCGCGATCGCCAGTCCCGCCTCGATGTCACCGCCCACGGTGTTCAACAGCAGCAGCAAGCCGTCAATGTCCTCCGTTTGCTCCGACGCCGCCAGCAGCGGCAGGACGTGCTCGTATTTGGTCGCCTTCACGTTGTCCGGCAGCAGAGTGTGCCCCTCCACCTGCCCCACCACGGTCAGGCAGAGAACGGTGCCCCGCGCATTTTTCACCACCGTGCTGCCCATGTCGATAATGGGCTGCACGGGGACAGGTGTGCTTTTCCCGGTCTTTTCCGGGCTGTCGGGATGGTTCATGTATACGCGCCTCCTTTTTGCCGTAGGTTGTGCGTATCGTCCCGTTCTCATGCAGAAAAAGAGCACCTCCCGGTGCTCTTTTTCCTTATCTTCTGTTGTGGGGGTACCAGATCTTCTGCTGCTCCGCCGCACGGATCAGCTCCTCCCGGAAGTCCGGGTGGGCGATGGAGATCAGCTTCTCCGCCCTCTCCCAAACGCTCAGACCCTTGAGGCAGACGCAGCCGTACTCCGTCACCACGTACATGGTGTTCACGCGGGTGTCCGTCACCACGGAGCCGGTTTGCAGCGTGGGGCGGATGCGGGAGTGGAGGGTACCGTCCTTGTCCGCGTGGGTGGAGCTGAGGCAGATGAAGCTCTTGCCGCCTTTGGACAGATACGCGCCCAGCACGAAGTCCTGCTGTCCGCCGGCACCGCTGATCTGCTTGGTGCCCGCCGTCTCGCCGTTGACCTGTCCGTACAGATCCACATCCACGGCGTTGTTGATGGAGATAAAGTTGTCGATAGACGCCACGGTGCGGATGTCGTTGGTGTAGCTGATGGGCGCGGACATACAGGCGGGGTTGTCGTCCAGATAGTCGTACAGCTTCTGGGTGCCCGCGGCGAAGGCGAACACCTGACGGCCCCGGTCGATGTTCTTCTTCATGCAGGTGACCTTCCCCGCCATGGCAAGATCCACATAGGCGTCCACGTACATCTCCGTATGTACGCCCAGATCCTTCAGATCGGACTCACACAGCATGGCACCCACGGTGTTGGGCATACCGCCGATCCCCAGCTGCAAGCACGCGCCGTTGGGGATCTGCTCCACGATCAGCTTTGCCACCGCCTTATCCACCTCGGTGGCGGTGCCGCTGGGCTGGATGCCCATGGGGTCGTTGCGTCCCTCCACGATCATGTCCACCTCGCTGACGTGGATGCAGTTGTCAAACCCGCCCAGACAGCGGGGCATATTCTCGTTGACCTCCACGATGACCACCTTCGCCATCTCGCACACGGCTTTCAGATGGGACGCGGACAGCCCAAAATTGAAGTACCCGTGGCTATCCATGGGGGCGACCTGGAACATCGCCACGTCCGGCGGCGTGATGTGGTCGTAGTAGTACCGGGGCAGCTCAGAGTAGCGCATAGGCTCGTGGAACCCCGCGCCGCTGGCGATGTGGTGCCGCTCCACGCTGCTCATGTGGTGGGAGTTGTAAATAATGTGGTGCACCGGATCCTCAATGTCGAAGATGGCGGGCTTCCACAGGCTGATGCCGCCGCGCACCTTCACGTCCTCCAGCTCCGGTGCCCGCCGCGCCAATGCCTCGTCCAGCACCCGGGGATGGATGGCGCAGAAGCCGTAGTCCACCCAATCGCCCGACTTGATGATCTTCACCGCCTCGTCGGCGGTGGTCAGCTTTTGCCTGTAAATTTCCCGAAAATCTGCAAAAGGCATGGTCTGTTCCTCCCTGTTCATTTCTTTTTTTCCTTTGAGGGCAGCTTTTTCTTCCAATCGTTAATTTTAGCACAAAGCCCCCACCAAGGGAATTGACGAAACAGACAAGAATTACCGGTAAAGCTTGTGCAAAAAACAACGGAGACGAGGCGAAAAAGCAGCGGCACCCTCCGGGTGCCGCTGTTTTACTTTCGGGAAATTACTCCTCGTCGCCGTCGTCCTCAGCGGAGGGAGCCAGCAGAGCGCGGATGGACAGGGAGATCTTCTGCTTCTCCTCGTCGATGGCGGTGATCTTGGCGTCCACCATCTCGCCCTCGGTCAGCACGTCGCCGGGCTTCTCGATGCGGCGGTCAGCGATCTGGGAGATGTGGATCAGACCGTCCACACCGGGCACGACCTCGGCGAACGCGCCGAAGGTCATCAGCTTCACGATACGCACGTTGGCAACGTCGCCCACGTGGTAGGTGTCCATGAACTTATCCCAGGGATTGCAGGAGCGATCCTTCACGCCCAGAGAGATCTTGTGCTTCTCGGGGTCGAAGGAGATGACGTACACATCCAGCGTATCGCCCACGGAGACCACCTCTGCGGGGTTCTTGATACGGCTCCAGGACAGCTCGGAGATATGTACCATACCGTCCACGCCGCCGATGTCCACGAACACACCGTAGGAAGTCATGGACTTCACGGTGCCGGTGTAGTGCTTGCCGACCTCGATGTTGTTCCAGATCTCGGCCTGTGCCGCCTGACGCGCCTCGTAGGTGACCGCCTTGATGGAGCCGACCACGCGGCGGCGGGCACGGTTGACCTCCGTGATACGCAGGGAGACGGTCTGACCGATCATGGTGCTCAGCTCGGCACCGCGGGGCAGACCGGACTGGGAAGCGGGCACGAACACGCGCACGCCCTTGACGTTGACGACGATGCCGCCCTTGTTCTCCTCGGTGACCTTGCCCTCGAGAGTGGTCTTGTCCTCGCGCGCCTTCTCGATGTCCTCCCAGACCTTGACAGCGTCCAAACGCTTCTTGGACAGCATGGCATAGCCCTCCACATCGTTGACGCGGATGATGTAGGTCTCGATCTCGTCGCCGACCTTCACCACATCCTCAGGCTTGACATTGGGATCGGCGGACAGCTCGTCCACGGAAATGTAGCCCGCCTGCTTGCAGCCCAGATCGACCTGCACCTCGGTGGGGCCGATCGCCGTTACGATACCGGTTACCTTCTCTCCTGTATTCAAAGTCTTAAAAGATTTTTCCAGCATTTCCTCGAAGCTCTCTTCGGTAGCTTCCATGTTCTTGATCTCTTCGCTCATCGTTGCATATACCTCCTTAATGATGCCCGCAGGCGTGGACGCGCCGGCTGTAAGCCCCGCCACAGAACATCCATTAAGAAAGTCAGTCTGTACTCCCTCGGCTCCCTCGACCTGGTAAACGCGGGAACAGTGGGCACTGCAGATCTCCGTTAAATGTTTGGTGTTGGCACTCTTACGATCTCCGACCACGACCATAACGTCCACCTGACCGGCGATATTCGCCGCCTCAGACTGACGTTTTTGCGTAGCATCACATATTGTATCAAATATTTCTGCGTTTGTACACTGTTTTTTTAAAATTTTTACGCACTCTTCCCACACCGAGCGAATACAGGTGGTCTGCGCGACGACCGACAAGCCCAGATCGCGCCGCGCAGCATCGCCGTCCAGCCATCTGGACAGCTCCTCCGGGTTCTCCGCCACCACGCTGCGGGTGCTGCGGCTGGCTGCCGCCACGACCTCCGGGTGGTGCGCCTCGCCGATGATGAGCGGCGTGCGCCCCTGCTTTTCCGCCTGCTCCACCAGACGGTGTATCCGCAGCACGTGGGGACAGGCGGCGTCGATCACGCCGACACCCTTCGCCTCCAATGCGCGGATGACCTCCGCACGCTCCCCGTGGGCGCGGAGCAGCACCGTGTCGCCGGGGTGCACGTCCTCCACGGACTGCACCTGCCGCGCTCCCAGTGCTTCCAGCCGCCCCACCACCTTGTCGTTGTGGATGATGCTGCCCAGCATGACGCAGCCGCCCTTTTCCCGTGCGGTCTGTTCCGCCAGCCTCACCGCACGCTCCACGCCGTAGCAGAAGCCCGCCGTCTCCGCCAGTATCACTCGCATTGTATGCCTCCCATTGCATAGGCGCGGCGCATGACCTCGCGGGAGTTGGCGGTGTACTCCTCCGCCGTCCCCTTGCGCCCCGTGTACACCGGTTCAAAGGGCTCGCCGATAATGATGGGCGTTTTGCGGAAGATCCGCTTCTTCGTGCCGATGAACACCGGCGCCAGCTTCACCCCGGCGCGTATCGCCATCATGCCCGCGCCGGACTTGATCTCCGCCCGTCCCGGCTCCTTCACCCGCGTCCCCTCCGGGAACAGGAACAGGTTCCACCCGTCCCGCAGGCTGCATATTGCCGTCTTGACCGCACCGATGTCGCTGTGTCCCCGATCCACCGGGAACACGCCGATCGCCCGCAGGAAGCCGCCCACGATGGGGATGGAGAACAGCTGCTTTTTCGCCATGATCCGCACGTTGAACCGCTGCGGCATGGACAGCACGAACATGATGGGGTCCCACGCGCTGGAGTGGTTGGCGCACAGCAGCACCGGCTCCCCCTCCTTCAAATTCTCCGTGCCACGCAGATCCACCGGCAGGAAAAACAGCACCAGCGGGCGCAGCACGCGCCACACGGCGGCGTAAAACTTGTTCCTCACGCGCCCACGCTCCCCTTGATCACGTCCAACAGCAGATCGAGACTACTATGGAAGTCCATGTCCGTGTTGTCGATCATAATGGCGTCGTCCGCCGGGCGGAGGGGCGCGGCGGCGCGGTGGGTGTCGTTATAATCCCGCTGCTCCATCTCCTGCAGCACCTCCTCGAACGCCTTGGGCGTGCCCCGCTGCTCCAGCTCCAGACAGCGGCGGCGGGCGCGTGTCTCCAGATCGGCGCAGAGGAAGATCTTCACGTCCGCGTCGGGCAGCACCACCGTGCCGATGTCCCGCCCGTCCATGATGACGCTGTGCTCCCGCGCCAGCGACCGCTGCAGCTCCATGAGATAGTCCCGCACGGCGGGGATGGCGGACACGTCGGAGGCGTACTTGGAGATTGCGGGCAGCCGGATCTCCCTCGTCACGTCCTCCCCGTTCAGATACATCCGCTGCAAGCCGTCCTCATCGTGCCGCAGGGACACGGTGATCTCCGGCAGAGCCGCCGTAACGGCAGCAGCATCGGTGGGGTCAATGCCGTGGCGGTACATATATACGCCGATGGTACGGTAAATGGCTCCGGTGTCCACATATAAAATATGCAGAGCCTCCGCGGCGGCACGCGCCATCGTGCTCTTTCCCGCGCCGGAGGGCCCGTCGATAGCTACGGCAAAATGTCTGTCAGTCATGCTGTTTCCTCGCTTTCCGCAGCGGACAGTCCCGCCACATATCCTGTCGCCCACGCGATCTGCAAATTGAATCCGCCGGTGTAGGCGTCCACGTCCAGCACCTCTCCGGCGAAGTAAAGCCCCGCCACCTTCTTGGACGCCATGGTGTTGGGGGCTACCTCCCCCACCTTCACGCCGCCGGCGGTGACGATGGCCTCACTGATCGGCCGCGGCGCGGTGATCTCCAGTGTAAAATGCTTCAGCGTCTGCACCAGTGCCTGCCGCTGCTCCTTCGTCAGACTGTTTGCCTTCTCCCCTCCGGAAAGTCCTGCACGGCGCAGCAGCACCGGCACCATGCTGTGGGGCACCAGTCCTCCGGCGATATTGCTCATATCCCGGTTGGGATTGTCCCCGATGTCCCGCAGGATGCGGGCGTCCAGCTTCTTCTCGTCCAACGCCGGCTTCATGTCGATGGACAGCGTGTACCGCTCCCCCTCCCACCGGCGCAGGTGGGCACTGGCGGACAGCACCAGCGGCCCCGACACGCCGAAATGGGTAAAGAGCAGCTCGCCCAGCTCCCGGTACACCGGCTTTTTCTTCCCGTTGAAAACCGTCAGCTCCACGTTCCGCAGACTCAGCCCCTGCATATCCGGGCAGTCCGTCCCCGCGCAGCACAGCGGCACCAGCGACGCGTGAGGCTCCACAACGGTGTGCCCCAGCGCAGCGGCGATACGGTATCCGTCGCCGGTGGAACCGGTGCCGGGATAGGACATACCGCCGCTCGCCAGTATGACCTTACCGGCGGGGTACGTCCCCTTCTCCCCCGTCACGGCGCGCACCGCGCCGTCCTCCGTCTCCACGGACAGTGCCCGGTCGCGCACCCAGCGGACGCGGCAGCGTTTCATCTCCCGCTCCAGCGCGTTGGTGATGTCGAAGGCACTGTCGGACACCGGGAACACCCGGCTGCCCCGCTCCACCTTCAGCGGCACGCCCAGACCCTCGAAAAACGATATGGCGTCCCGCGGCGTGAACCGCGTCAGCGCGCCGTACAGAAACCGCCCGTTGCCGGGGATGCTGCCCAGCAGCGTCTCCCTGTCGCAGTCGTTGGTGACGTTGCAGCGTCCCTTTCCGGTGATATTCACTTTCTTGCCCAACCGCTCGTTGGGCTCCAGCAGCGTCACCTGTCCGCCCCTCCGGGCGGCGGTGATGGCCGCCATCATCCCGGCGGCTCCGCCGCCGATGACCACGATCTCTCCGCTCATTCGTCCTCTTCCTTGCCGAAAATACTGTACCGCGACCACACCTTCTCCATCTCCGCCAGCGTAGCCGCCAGATCGTCCCGCCGCTGCTGTCCCACCGCCAGTATCAGCGCGTTCAGCAGACTCAGCGGCGCGGCCATGGAATCCACGAAGGAGATCATGTCGCAGGGAGCCAGCAGCGATACCGACGCCATGGGGTACAGGGGTGAGAGGGTGCTGTCTGTGACGGCGATGACCTCCACCTTCCGCGAACAGGCGTAGTCCACCGCGTGGATCGCCATTTTGGAGTACCGGGGGAAGCAGATGCTCACCAGCACGTCCCCCTTGCCGATGTGCGCCAGCTGCTCGTAGATCTCGCCGGCGGCGGTGGACTGCACCAGCGTCACGTTCTTGAAGATCAGGTGCAGATAGAAATTCAGATACCCCGCCAAAAAGGACGAGGAACGCACGCCGAGGATATAGATATGCTTCGCCCCCAGCAGCCTGTCCACCGCCCTGTTGAATGCGTCGCGATCCAGCTGCTCGATGACGTTGTGTATGCTGTTCATGTCCCGCTGCATGACGCTGCCCAGAATGTCCGCACCGGACATCTGGTCGCGGGAGACCTGTATCCGCTGGATCGAGGTGAGCTTGCCCCGGATCAGCTCCTGCAACGCCTTCTGCATCTCCGGATAGCCGTCATAGCCCAGCTGGGCGGCAAAGCGCACCACCGTGGACTCGCTGACGGAGGTCGTCTCCCCCAGCCGTGCGGCGGTCATAAATGCCGCCCGGTCGTAGTTGTCCAATATAAACGCGGCGATGCGCTTCTGCCCCTTGGAGAAGCCGTCCATCCCGGCGCGTATGGTCTGTAACACATTTTCATTCATGGTGGTCGTTCCCTCTGATAAGTCCCAGTTCTTCCTCTGTCAGATACCGCCATTTTCCCGGCGGCAGGCCGCCCAGCCGCAGAGTGCCCTCCGCCACGCGGCACAGCCGCGTGACCTCCAGTCCTGCGGCGGCGCACATCCGGCGTATCTGCCGCTTTTTCCCCTGGTGGATCACCACCCGGTACTCCGCCGCCGTGCCGCTGCGGTGCAGCTCCTCCACCTGCGCCGGGACGATGCTCTCCCCGTCCAGCTTGTCCACTGCCGCCAGACGCGCCGCGCTGCCGTCCTCCGCACCGGTGACGCTGACGATATACGTCTTGTCCACCTGATGGCTGGGATGCAGCAGCGCGTGGGTCAGCTGCCCGTCGTTGGTGAACAGCAGCAGCCCCTCGGAATCCCTGTCCAGCCGCCCCACGGGATAGACCCGCGTGCCGCAGTCCGCCACCAGCTCCGCCGCCGTCCGCCGTCCCCGCTCATCGGAGAGGGTGGTCACGTAGCCCCTGGGCTTGTAGAGCATGAGATAGACGTGCTGCGCGGCACCCCGCAGGGGGCTGCCGTCCACCAGTACGGTGTCCCTGTCCGGGTCGGCCTTGTCGCCCACCCGGGCGATGCGTCCGTTGACGATGACGCGCCCCGCCGCTATCCACTCCTCCGCCGTGCGGCGGGAACACAGGCCGGCGGCGGCCATCAGCTTTTGTATACGCTCGGTCATGGTGTCGCTCCTCCCGTGTTGTCCAATGCCCGCAGAAGGCGGGCGTACAGCTCCCTCCGTACCGCCGCAAGGGCGAAGCCATAGCGGTACAGCGTCTCGTGGTCGTTCCAGTCGTCCCCGTCCCGCAGCGTCACCGCCACCAGACGGCAGCCCTCCCGCTGGGCGCAGGAGACTAACGTCCGTCCCGCCGCCTTGGTGTACCCGGTTTTCAGCCCGATGCACCCGTCCACGCGTCCCAGCAGCTTGTTGTGGTTGGTCAGCGTCCTGCCGCCGATCACGGCAGTGCGGGTGGCGGCAATACGCCGCAGCGTCGGCTCGTTCACCGCGGCGCAGGCAAGCAGTGCCATGTCATAGGCGGTGGAGTAGTGCCCCTCGTCGTCCAGCCCGTTGGGGTTGGCGAAATGGGTATTCTCCATGCCCAGCGCGGCGGCCTTCTCGTTCATCAACGCGACGAAGGGCTCCACGCCTCCGGCGCACTCCGTTACCGCCAGTGCCGCGTCGTTCCCGGAGCACAGCAGCAAGCCGTACAGCAGCTCCTCCACCGTCAGGCACTCCCCGGCGCGGAGGTACATGGACGACCCCTCCGCCATGTGGGCGGCGGTGACGGTGACCGTCTCGGACAGATGCCCCTGCTCCAACGCCACCAACGCCGTCATCAGCTTGGTGGTGCTGGCAATGAGCATCCGCTGCCCCTCATTTTTTTGATACAGCACCGCCCCGGTGTCCGCATCCATCAGGACGCAAGCCGTGGCGGAGACCTCCACAGCCTCCGCCACAGCGGGAAAACACGATACCAGAAGCAGCGCGGCGCACAACGCCGTCCAGATCCGTCGGAACACAGAAAGCCCTCCCCCTTCTCCGGGATGCTTTCAGTGTATTCCCGCTACGGCTCGTCTTAGAAATCCTTATTGCGCTTCTTATCCACGAAGCTCTCCACCCGGTCGAACAGCTCCGGCACCATCTCGATCACGCGATCCAGCGTGGTGATGGCGGGTGTGCCCACCGGCAGCATACGGGTCACGCCGCCCTTGACCACCAGAAACGCCATAGGCTCCACACGGATACCCGCGCCGCAGCCTGCGCCGGAGGACGCACCGTTCTTGCCGTAGTCCCCGCCGCCGCAGCCGAAGCCATAGCTCAACCGGGATACGGGGATCAGTGTCACGCCGTCCGGCGTGGTGATGGGCTCGCCCACGATGGTGTTGGAATCCACCATCTGGCGGATCTTGTCCATAGATGTCTCCATCATCTCAGAAAGGGAATTTTTCTTCTCGGTCATTTCCATGGTCATTTCTCCTTTGTCGAAGTTGATGTGTCCGTATGATCCGCACCGCTGCGCGGTGCCTGCTCTGCGCTCTTTTTCTCCGCTTTCGCCCTTGCCTTCTCCTCGGCGGACTGCCGCCTCCGCAGAGCGAAAAACCACCGGATCAGCGGCTTGGCGAACGCCGTGCCCACGGTGAACAGATCCCGCAGCTGCATCGTCGCGCCCACCGTGCCGGTGAGCTTCAGCTCCACGCCGTCGAAGTCCACCTCCACGTGGAGGTGCGGGTCGGGGATGCTGGTCAGCTGCTCCAGCTGCGGCATCACCGTCCACATCCCCGCGTTGATATAGCCGTACAGCTCCGCCGCGCCCGCCGGATCCTCCGCACCCGGCAGGGACGCCGACAGCGTCAGCGGGTCGATACGCAGTCTCTGCCGCGTTTTCCGCAGCCCGCCCTTCAGGGACTGCCACACCGCCGGCAGAAGCGTCTTAACGTCCTGCGCCGTCAGGGGGGGCTTTTTCTTCTTTTTCTCCTCCGTTGGCGGCGGTGGTGCCTCCGCTTTTTTCTTCTTCGGTTTTTTCTCTCTCTTAGGCTTCTCCGCCTTGGGGAGCACCTGTATCCGCGCCGGTCCCGCAATGACCGTGAGGCGCGTCTCCTCCCCCAGCTCCGCCCGGATGCCGATACGCAGCAGCGACAGCAGGAACAGCAGGAGCAGTATGCCCAGTATGATATACAGCGCGGTCACGGCGACTCCCTCCCTTCCGGTGCGGCGTACAAAGCGTTACTCCCCGGCGTTCTCCCCGCCCAGAGGCATATCCTCGTCCAGCCGCAGCTGACCGTCCGCCTCCATGCCCGGCAGCTGGGGCAGCTCCTCCAACGAATTCAGATGGAACGCCCGCAGAAAAGCCTGCGTCGTCCGGTACAGCCGGGGGCGACCCGGCACCTGCAGCCGTCCGCACTCCTCGATCAAATGACGATCCAGCAGCAGCCCCACGGTGTAGGAGCTGTCCACACCCCGGATCTGATCCACATACGCCCTTGTGGTGGGCTGGTAATAGGCGATGATGGTCAGCACCTCCAGCGCGGGCTGGCTGAGCTTGGCGGGCTTCCGTATCTCGAACGCCTTGCGTATCACGTCGCCGTACTCCGGCGCGGAGCACAGCTGGTAGCTGTCCTCCATCCGCACCAGCCGCATCCCCCGCCGCTCATAGCTGTAATAGTCCTGCAAGTGCTGCAAAACCAGCTCCACAGTGGGTCTGTCCATATCCAGCGCGACGCAGAGCCTGTCCACCGCCACCGGCTCGCCGGAGGCAAACAGTATGCCCTCTACGGCGGCTTCGATGTCCTTCATTTCCATTGTATCCATAGGGTTCCCCTTACATCAGTTCTTCGGGCACGTCGCCCTCGCCGGTCACGGTGCAGTCGTTGGCGGCACCTGCCAGCCGTATGAGATTGCTGCGGCACAGCTCCAGCACCGCCATGAACGTCGCCACCAGCTCGCTGCGGCTCTTGCTGCCCCGGAACAGCAGCAGGAACCGCGTGATGCCCGTCTCCTTCAACCGGCGCAGGATCTCTTTCGCCTTCGTCTCCACCGGGTACGGCTCCCGCTTCACGATCTCGTCGAACGCCTGTATCGGCATCTCGTCCGGTGCGGTGCGGCGGTCGGTGACCTCCTGCATGGTCAGCACCAGATCTGCCGGCTCCTGGTCGTACTCGTAGATCTTGCCGCGCTCCATAGGCTCCGGCGGCCGCGTCAGGATGCTCCGCCCGAACTCGCCCAGGGGAGCCAGCCGCTCCGAGAGCAGCCGCACCCGTGCGTAAGCCTCGCCCCGCTGCCGCTCCTCCAGCGATTTGATGAGGGCGTCCATCTCGCTCTGGGCTTCCTCGTCCTCCAGATTCAGCAGCATACGGGTCTTAATGAACATCAGCTGGGCTGCCATGGTGATGAACTCGCTGGCAACCTCCAGATCCATCCGCTTGCGCTTTTCCAGATACGCCTGGTACTGCTCCAGGATCAGCGCGATGGGGATGTCCTGTATCTCTATTTTGTTTTTTCCCAGCAGGTACAGTATCAGATCGAGAGGCCCCTCGAAATCCTCCAGCGGCTCGTCGCCCCGTGTCTGTACCACCTTTTCCAGCTTGAAAATAGGATCGTCCAAATTTACACCTCAAAACCCACCAGCCTGCAAAGCATGGTAAATGTCCAGCGAATGGCGTTGTCCAGCGCGTTGCTGCCGATGCCCACGGATAAGACCATCACCAGCACCAGCATTCCGAAGCGTTCATAGTGCATCAGCCAGTCGTAGGCTCTGTCCGGCAGCAGCACCGCCAGCACCTTGGAGCCGTCCAGCGGCGGGATGGGCACCAGATTGAAAAGCCCCAGACCCACAGACAGGGACGCCGTGTCCAGCAAAAACGCGAACCACGTGGCGGAGAAGCTGCCGGTCAGTGCCGCCCGGATGTATACGCCGCGGGCGATCAGCAGCAGCAAAATCGCCAGCAGCAGATTGGATACCGGCCCCGCCAACGCCGTGACCGCCATGCCCTGCTTGGGCTTTTTGAAATAGTTAGGGTTCACCGGCACGGGCTTTGCCCAGCCGAAGCCCGCCACCACCATCATAATAAGACCCAGCCAGTCGATGTGCCGCAGAGGGTTGAGACTCAGCCGGTGGGCGCGCTTTGCGGTGGGGTCGCCCAGTGCGTAGGCGGCCAGACCGTGGCACGTTTCATGGATGGTCAGGCATAGAAAAACGGCGGCCACCCGGAGCAGTATATCCCGCAGCGACCCAAAATCCACCGCGTTCCAAAGATTCGTCAAGTATTGCAATAGAAGCTCCTCCCGGAGATAAAATGAAAGATTATGAAAGCTTTCCTGCATTATAGCAGAACCGCGTCAAAAAGTCTACTCCTATTGTGCTCCATTGTCACCGTTCCGTCTGATTTGTAACCGTTTTGTAGCCATCTTTCCACCACTTCGTAGCTTTTCTGTAAAGAAAAGTACCAATTCCCGTGGTATGCTATATCCATAAAAGGAAAAGTAGACTCACATCACGAAAGGAGAACAACACTATGGATAGAACGAAGCTCATTGTGGCACTGCTCGTTGTGTGCCTCGCCTCCTCTGTGGCGGCGTTCCTGCTGCCCAATGCCCACGGTATGCTGCTCTCCTATGTGAGCATCGCGTCGGCGGCTGTGGTCGCTGTCCTCGCCGTTATTTCGCTGGTGCGGACGCTAATGCAGCGTCGGGCGTTTTAACATAGAGGACGAAAGTCAACTGTGTTGCACGAAAGTAAGCAGTCCACCGGATTTGGAAGACAGCAGACAGTCCACCACAGACATGGGACGCAGGTTTTGCGAAGCACGGAGGCATTTTTTCCGTTTGTCATTTTCTCCCCCTCTTTTACAACCTACGCACGGAAAGCCCGCAGGCAGAGCCTGCGGGCTTTTCACCCGTTGGGCGCAGTATCCTCTTGACAAAGGGGCGTGCTGCTGCTACAAGTATAACTTAAACACAGTACGGTACATTTGCTTGATGTTCAAGTTGTACTGCTGTTGACCTCACTGCGGAAAAGGGGCAATACCGTGTTGGGTGCCCCTGCAAGGTGAAAAACCGGCACTTTTTTCGCATATTTGTGTGATAGCGTTAGACTAAGATCGTAAGTGGAGGTGGCGTGATGGAGCTTCATTTTCCCCTGCTGCTGGACGGTGCCACCGGCACCGAATTGCAGAAGCGCGGCTGCACCGGAGAGGTCTGCTTCGAGCAGTGGACGCTGGAGCACCCGGAGGATATTTTGGAGATCCAACGGGACTACGTGAAGGCGGGAAGCCAAGTGCTGTACACCCCCACCTTCGGCGCGAACCGGCGGCGGCTGGAGTCCCACGGTATTTTCAACCGCACGGCGGAGTTCAATCGCCGTCTCGCCGCGCTGTCGGCGCAGGCGGCGGAGGGGCGCGCCCTTTGCGCCGGCGACCTTTCCCCCACCGGCGCGTTTCTGCCGCCCTTGGGCAACGCGGATTTTGAGGAGCTGGAGGACATTTACGCGGAGCAAGCCGCCGCCCTGGAGGACGCCGGGGTGGATCTGTTCGTCATTGAGACGATGATGACGCTGCCCGACGCACGGGCGGCGGTGCTGGCGGTACGCCGTGTGAGCCGAAAGCCCGTTTTCGTCACGTTCACCTGTGACAAAAACGGGAGGAGCGTATCCGGCACCGATGTGGGGGCAGCGTTGGTGGTATTGCAGGGCATGGGCATTGACGGCTTCGGGCTGAACTGTGCGGCGGGACCGGCGGAGATGGTGCCCCAGCTGAAGCGGCTGCAAAGGCTGGCAAGGGTGCCGCTGATCGCTAAGCCCAACGCCGGGACGCCCCGGTTCGTGGAGGGACGGGCGGTATACGACTGCACGCCGGAAGCTCTTGCCGCGTGGGTGCCGGAGCTGCTGGACGCCGGTGTGGCGGTGTTCGGTGGGTGCTGCGGCACCACGGCGGCGCACATCGCCGCGCTTCGGGACGCGCTGGAGGGGGCGACCATCGCGCCCCCCGACCCCGCGCACACGGATAAGCTGGTCGCCGCCACGGAGAGGGATGTTTTTCTCCTGCCCGCCGACGTGGGGCGGGATGGTGCCATACGGCTGGACGGGAACGCGGAGGAAGCGTTGACCGACGCCGCGGAGAGGGGCGAGGCGGTCATTGCCATACGCATCGACAGCCGGGAGGACGTGCAGCGTCTGGCGGAGTGGCAGCATATGGTGACGAAGCCGGTGTGCTTCGTATGCGAGGACGCGGAGCTGCTGGAGAGTGCGCTGCATCTCTATCAGGGGCGGGCGTTGTACAGCGGCAGCCTGGGGGCGGACGTGCTGCTGCCGCTGTGCGGGAAATATGGCGTATTGGTGTGAGAAGTATTCCCCGCCGGCTGTGCCGGCGGGGAATTTTTTCAGCAAAGCCCCCCGCCGGACGGCGGGGGCAATAAATAATGAATAATTTCCGCGCCTGCGGCGTGGGGACGGGGGACGCGGATTGCCACGCCAGTCTGCGGACTGGCGTGGCAATAACAGCAGCAAGGCAGGTCGAAGCGTCGAAGCGTGGGGGCGGGGCGATCAGTTTTTTTCGAGGCGGAGGAGGGCGGCTTTCATCTCCAGTCCGCCGCCGTAGCCCGTCAGCGCGCCGTTCGCGCCGATCACGCGGTGGCAGGGCACGGCGATGCAGATGGGGTTGGCGTGGTTCGCCATGCCCACGGCGCGGCACGCCTTGGGACTGCCGACTGCCTCGGCGATCTGCTTGTACGTCCGGGTCTCGCCGTAGGGGATGCGGCACAGTGCCGCCCAGACCTTCCTCTGAAAAGGGGTGCCGCGGAGGCGGCAGGGAAAGTCGAAGGCGCGGCGCGTGCCGGCGAAATACTCGTCCAGCTGGCGGCACACCTGCGCCGTCAGAGCGTCGGGCTCCGTCTCAACGACAGGGGCGGCGGCGCGGCGCAGCTCCGTGACCGCGCCGTTTTCACAGGTGATCTTCAGGTCGCCCACCGGGGCGTGGTAGAGGACGGTTCGCTTCATGGGACGTGCTCCTTTCCGCTGTTGGATACCGTCAGTATAGCACGTTTTCAGGCAAAACGCCACAATTCTCTAATAGATCTTCTCGCCGCCGGACATCATCACCGCCATGATGAGGAGGGACTTTACATCGAAGAACTTCATAAAGAAGTGACGCTCCTCCTCGTAGCCGCCGATGCGGGTGGTGTGCTTTTTTACCAGTCTGCCGAAAATGAAGATCTGGAACACGGTAAAGACCAGTGCGGACAGGAGGAAGTTCCAGAAGCTCAAATAGGCGGGGTACGCCAGCACGCCGATGCGGAGGATGTTGAAGCCCGCCGCGCTCCACACAAGGCAGGCGATGAGCAATAGTGTGTTCCGTTTTACTTTCCTGGTATACCTCTCATTTGTGAACGGTGTTCAATTTGGATTGTACGCAGTTTTTCCGTTTGTCAAGGGGGAGATTTGGAGGCGGGAGGACGGAGAAAGCGGCACCCGGAGAAAGCGGCACCCTGCGGGTGCCGCTCCTCGTGTGCGTTGTGTATGTTGTCAGAAGGTGAGATCGACGCGGACATCGTCCAGCGCGGGAGCCTTGGTGATCAGGTTCTGTGCCAGCATCCAGTCGATGTTCTCCTGCCAGCACTCGTCGGACTGGCTGAGGAACGCGGCGTCCGCCGTCTCCATCAGGGGCAGCAGCGTCGCCATGCTCTTGCGCTCCACCGTCTCGGACAGGGGGAAGTTCTCCTCGTTCTGGTTCGCCAGCAGGATACGCAGTGCCTCCTCCGGGTCTGCCTTCATATCAGCAAAGCCCTTGGCGGACGCCCGCAGGAAGGCGGAGAGCGTCTCGCTGTCGTTGGCGATGGCGTCGTCGTTGGCTAGGAACACGCCCTCATAGTAGGAGGGTACGCCGTAGTCGTCCAGATCGAACCAGTTGACCTTGAAGCCCTCCTCCTCCATCTGGGGCACCTCGTGGTTCACGAGGCAGCCGATGGTGGCGTCCACGTTGCCGGTGGTCATGCTGCTCATCAGGTCAAAGCCCACGTCGATCAGGGTGACATCGCTGTAATCGGCACCCACGTTTGCCATGATGCTGCGGATCAGTGCCTCGGACAGCTCCGTGCCGGCGTAGCCGATGGTCTTGCCCACCAGATCCTTGGCTCCGGTGATGTTCTTATCCTTCAGGGACAGGACGATGTTCAGAGGTGCCTGCACCACGGCTCCGATGGACTTCACGGGGACATTCTGTTCAGCGCGAGCCTGAATGACGTCCTGCTGGTAGTACAGACCGATGTCCGCCTGTCCCGCCGCCACAAGAGAGATGGCGTCGTTGGCGTTGGAGGGGAAGCGGATGTTGACCTTCAAGCCCTCGTCGGCGTAGTAGCCCTTATCGATGGCGACGTACATAAAGGCGTGGAGGGCGTTGGGATACCAGTCCAGCACCACGTCCAGCTCCTTCAAATCGCCGGCGGTGGTGTTATTGTCGTTGTTCTTCGCGCCGCAGCCGCTGACGCAGCACAGCAGCAGCACACAGGTCAGCAGCATGGATACGATACGTTTCATGGGAATTACCTCTCTTATTTTCAGAATTGTTTTTTCTTAAAATTCGCCCCGCCAGCGGACGACCTTTTTCTCCAGCAGTGCCACCAGAGCCACCGCCACCATCGCCACAGCGGACAGCAGGACGATGGGGGCAAAGACACCCGCGCCGTCCAGCTGGGTCATCATGCGGCGGGAGAAATAGCCCAAGCCGCTCTGTGCGCCCAGCCATTCGCCGATGGCCGCGCCGATGATGCTCATGGGGATCGCCATTTTGATGGCAGAGAAGAAGTACGGCAGCGTGCAGGGTACCTTGATCTTGAAGAAGATGTCCCGCTTGGCGGCACCGTAGGTCAGCAGCAGCTCCATCATCTCCACCCGCGCCGACTGCAAGCCGTCGTAGACGGTGATGGTGATGGGGAAGAACGTGATGAGCACCGTCACCAGCACCTTGCTCCAGATGCCGTAGCCGAACCACAGCACGAACAAGGGGGCAATGGCGGTGGTGGGGATGGTCTGGGACGCCACCACCACGGGGTAGATCGCCTTGCGGCAGAAGGGGCTGGCATCCATCAGAACGGCAAGCCCCAGACCCAGTACCAGCGAGATCGCCAGTCCCACCGCCGTGACCGTCATGGTGGCGGGCAGATGGACGGTGAACAGTGCCGCCCGCAGCTGCCACAGCCGCTGTAAGATCTGGACGGGGGTGGGCAGGATGTACGCCGCGTTGACCTTCATGGCTCCCAGCTGCCAGAGAATCAGCAGCGCGAACAGGAAGATCAGTGCCGGGAGGTTGCTTTTACAGGCTTTTTTCATTCCGTCACCTGCTTTCTCAGCATTTCCACCAGCTGCTCCCGCAGTGCCGCCACCTCCGGGCGGATGAGATCCTGCCGGGTACGGGGATAGGTCATGGGAACGGGGATCTCCCGCAGGGCGTGGATGGGCGTTTTCTCCACCACCAGCACACTGGAGGACAGGAAGATCGCCTCCTCCACGTCGTGGGTGATGAACAGGATGGTTTTCCTGTGACGCTGCCACTGCTCCAGCAGCCACTCCTGCATGGAGATGCGGGTCAGGAAGTCCAGCGCGGAGAACGGCTCGTCCAGCAGCAGAAGGTCGCTGCCGGTGAGCATGGTGCGGGCGAACGCCGCCCGCTGGCGCATACCGCCGGAAAGCTCGTCCGGACGCTTGTCCCGGCAGCCGTCCAGTCCCACATCCGCCAGTGCCGCGTCGATCAGCTCACGCTGCTGCGCCTTGGTGTGCCTGCGCTGTATCTCCAGCGGGAGTGCCAGATTTTCGCCGACGGTGCGCCACGGGAAAAGCATATCCTTCTGGGGCATATAGCCGCAGTAGTGCTCCCGCGCCGTGATGGGCTTTTCATTGACGGAGATGGTGCCGGCTTTGGGCGGCAGCAGACCGTTGATGAGCCGGAAAATGGTGCTCTTACCGCAGCCGCTGACGCCCACGATGCAGTGGAACGACCCCGGCTCCACGGAGAAGGAGAGACGGTCGATGATGTCGAAGCTCTCGCCGGGGTACTGGTAGGAGACGTTGTCGAAGCGGAGAATACTCATGGCTGCACTTCCCATGCCATATCCCAGAATCCCAGCTCGTACCGGCTGCAATTCACAAACACATCCGTCAGATAGGCAAGCTGCGCTTCGGTGGCGTCCGCCGCCAGCGTGTCCATCAGCTCGATCAGTGCCTGATTGGTGGCGGTGTATTCCTCGGAGGCGTAGCCCCGTATCCACTCGCCGTAGAAGGGGTGCTCCGCCGCGCCGGGGATGGCGGACAGTGCCTGCCCGATCTCGGCGTAGCTCCACGAGCACGCCAGAATGGACGCTACGATCTCCATGGGGGTGCCGGCGTGGGCGACGGAGAGCATATAGTTCGTATAAGAGAGGTTTGCGAGGGCAGGCTTTACGGAAAACACCTGCTCCTCCGTGATGTCGAGACGCTTCATATAGGCGCGGTGGATCTTCATCTCACCGCCCAGAATGGCATCCACGTTGGCGGCAAAGACCCGCATCAGCTCCGGATCCCGCGCCTTCACCACGCCCAGCGCGAACACGCGGGCGTAGTCGAACAAGTAGAGATAGTCCTGTAACATGAAGTACCGGAACTTCTCCATGTCCAGTGTACCGTCACCGATGCCGGTGACGAAGGGGTGGCGCAGGCACGCCTCCCAGACGGGAGCCGCCGCGTCGTGAAGGCGGGCAGAAACGGAGGTCATATCACTCCGCCCCCTTTATGTACGCGCTCTTCAGATCGAAGAGGTGGTTCATGGGTCCCCTGCCGTGTCCCAGATCCAGCATGGCCGCCAGCGCGCCGGAGATGTACTCCTTGGCGCGGCGCACCGCGTCCTCCAACGCCATGCCCTTCGCCAGATTGGCGGCGATGGCACTGGACAGGGTGCAGCCGGTGCCGTGGGTGTTGGGATTGTCGATGCGGCGGCCGTTGAACCAGTGACCGGTGCCGTCCCTCCAAAGGAGGTCGTTGGCGTCGTTCAGGTCGTGTCCGCCCTTGCACAGCACGGCGCAGCCGTATTTTTCGCTGATGCTGCGGGCGGCATTCTCCATATCCGCCGGAGTGCGGATAGGCATATCCGCCAAAATCTCCGCCTCGGGGATGTTGGGCGTTGCCACCTCCGCCAAGGGGAGAAGCTCCGTTTTCAGTGCCTCCACCGCGTCCTCCCGCAGCAGGCGGGAGCCGGAGGTGGCTACCATTACGGGGTCTACCACAATGTGGCGGGCGTTGTATTGCCGCAGCTTTTGGGCGATGACGGAGATCAGCTCCGCGGAGGACACCATGCCGATCTTGACCGCGTCGGGGAAAATATCGGTGAATACGGCGTCCAGCTGTGCGGAGAGAAATGCGGGGGTGGAATCCAAGATGTCTGTGACGCCGGTGGTGTTCTGGGCAGTCAGAGCCGTGATGGCGGTCATGGCAAATACGCCATGCGCGGACATGGTCTTGATGTCTGCCTGGATACCGGCGCCTCCGCTGGAATCACTTCCGGCGATGGATAATGCTGTTCTCATTGGTTTGCTCCTTTCCTGTTTCAGCATTACTTTTATAGAGCGGCGGAAGGTGGTGCCCCCAATCTGCCGCTGGAAGCCTCCCGGCGCGGTGCGCCGGGGCGGTCTCTCGGAATTAAAGGATGTGCAGTTCCTTCGCCCGCTCACGCAGGTCGATGGCCGCCTGCCGGGGGTCGTCCGCCTTCATAATGGCGGAGACGACGCAGATACCGGCGATGGGGATGCCGCACAGCACGTGGATATTGGTCTTATTCAACCCGCCGATGGCGTTGACGGGGATGGGGACGGCGGCGCAGATGTCCCGCAGGGTGTCGGTGGAGGTGAGGACGGTCTTGACCTTGGTGGTGGTGGGATAGATGGCTCCCACGCCCAGATAGTCCGCGCCCTGCTCGTATGCCTCCCGCGCCTGAGGGACGGTTTTGGCGGTGGCTCCCACGATCTTGTCCGCGCCGAGAATGCGCCGCGCCACGTGGATGGGCAGGTCGCTCTGCCCCAGATGGACGCCCTCGGCGTCCACCGCCATGGCAACGTCCAGCCGGTCGTCGATGAGCAGGGGCACGCCGTACCGCCGGGTCAGTGCGTGTACCTGCTCGGCGAGGGACATATATTCCCGTGTGGTTCGGTTCTTCTCCCGCAGCTGTAGGAGCGTTACGCCGCCTTGCAGTGCTTCCTCTGTCCGGCGGAGGAACTCCTCCTCGCTGAGACCGGTGCTGTCGGTGATGAAATACAGGCTGGTGTCAAGATGCTTCAATGGTGATCTCCTCCCTATCCAGATAACGTTCGATGACCGCGCCGTCCACGGTGGACAGTGCGTCCAGCAGCCCCACCATGAAGCTGCCGGAGCCGTGCTCCGTCTCCGCCAGCTGACCGCAGATACCCAGCACGGCGCAGGCAGCGGCGGCACCGTCCATGTCGGGAGACACGGAGAGGCAGGCCGCCGTCAGCGCGCCCAGCATACAGCCGGTGCCGGTGACGCCGGAGAGCCGGGGCGTGCCGTTCTTACTGTGGACGAGGCGCGTGCCGTCGGTGATAACGTCCACCCTGCCGCTGGCAAGGAGCACCGCGCCGTGACGGTGCGCCAGCGCGGCGGCGGCGCGATCCATGGACGGCGTGTCCAGCGCACCGTCCGCGTCCACGCCGGAGGCGCGGTAGTCGGCGCAGCAGAGGGCGTTGATCTCGGAATAGTTGCCCTTGATGACCGTGGGCGTTACGTCCGACAGCAGCTCGCAGACGTAGTCACGGCGCAGCTGGGAGCAGGCGACCCCCACCGCGTCCAGCAATATGGGGATCCCGTGCGCCGCCGCCGTCTGGGCGGCAAGGCGCATGGCGTCCATCCGCACGTCGGTGATGTTGCCGAGATTCAGCATCAGCGCACCGGCGGTGGCGGTGATCTCCTCCACCTCCCGCGGGTGCTCCGCCATGATGGGGCGGCCCCCCAGCGCAAGGATGGCGTTGGCGCACTGGTTGATGGAGATGGGGTTGGTGATGCAGTGGATCAGTGGGGCGCGCTCCCGCAGCCCCGTGAGAATATCAGGAATGTGCCGCATCGGCTGTTCTCACCTTCTTGACGATGTAGTAGATGGCTGCCGCGGCGATGCAGACCGCCGGGGCGGCGTAGGAAAGGGTGTTCCAGAGGGGGGCGGTCAGCTCGAAGATGTCGGACGCCAGCTTGATGACCACGAAGAGAATGGCACCGAAGGCCGCAATGGTCAGGGAGTCGGAGAGGACGCTGCTCCTGTCGGTATAGCTTCTGGAGTTCAGCTTGACCTGTAGCTTCGGCAGCATACCGTTGGACGCCATCTTACGCAGGAACACGTAGGCGATGCTGCCGCCGATGAGGGTGCCGCAGATGAAGGAGGGTACGTAGAACATCCAGCTCAAGCCCTCCTTGCCCCACAGGTACGTCATAACGGGGTAGGAGGCGATGGCTCCGATAATGCCGGTGCCGATGATCTCGCCGATGACGGCGCAGATGATCTTGCCCTTGGACAGACGGTAAAAAACGCCGGACAAAAACGCGCCGAACACGGCACCGGTCAATGCCAGCGGCGGGATGCCCATGGTCGCCATGCGGATAATGCCGATCAGCGTGGCGCACAGCAGCGAGTACCATGGCCCCAGAAATACGGAGCAGACGATGTTGATGAAATGCGCCATGGGGCACATACCCTCCACCCGCAGGATGGGGGAGATCACAACGCCGAGGGCGACGAGCATCGCCAGAACCGTCATCTTCAGAATACTGTTGGAATTTTTCACTTGTATTGCCTCTTTTCATATTTATACGAAGCAACAGACTTCGCTCGGTCGAGAATCCATTTTCTCCTCTCACCCCGAAACACGGGTTCCCTCGCAAAATTACAAGACACAAGGAGCTCCCCTTCTATCCGCCCGAAACCACTCGGGATAGGTCCACTCACGTCCTTTCCTCTCAAATACAAAACGGAAGTCACCCGAACTGGATGACCTCCGCAAAGCACACAGCCGTCCCTACGTTGGCATTATCCAAATCAGGTTATCGGTCGAAGGTAAAACCTTCCTCTCAGCCTGTTACACAAGCTCCCGTCTGTTCAGTTTTCTGCATTATACACCCGCCCACAGCCGATTGCAAGGGGAAATTCTGCTTGGGCGGCGCGGTCTATTGCTCCTCCTGTCCCCGGTAGCCCAAGGCGGCGGAGATCATGGCGGCGGCGGCGCAGACGCGCTCCACCGCGCTGTGAAATTCGTCGGAGTGGACGCTGCGGAACATACCGATCACGCCCACGGCGTAGCGCACCTTGCCCTCCACGGTGTAGACCGGCGCGGAGATGGAGCGCAGCCCGATCTTGTACTCACCGTTTTCGATGGCGTAGCCGCTCAAGCGGCAGGTCTCCGCCTCCCGCAGAAGGGCGGGAATGTCGGTGATGGTGTGGGGCGTGAACTGATTTCTGCTCTGCCCGCGCAGCAGAGCCTCCGCGCCGGTGCGGGTCATGTGCGCCAGAAAGACCTTGCCCTGAGACGTGCAGTAGATGGGCAGGCGGGAGCCGGTGTCCGACACGATGCGGAGGCTGCCCCGCGTCTCCACCTGATCCAGCGTAATGACGCTGCCGCCCTCGCAGACGGAGAGCATCACGGACGCGCCGGTCTGCCGGCACAGGTGCTCCATGTAGGGGCGCGCCACGGAGGAGATGTCCCACGACCGCTCCACCTGCCGCCCGTACTCAAAGAGCCGCAGTCCCAGCGCGTATCTGCCGTCGGGGGTCTGGGTCACCACGTCGTAGGAGCGCATGGTGGTCAGCAGACCGAACACCGTGCTCTTGGGGTAGCCGCACAGGGCGGTCAGCTCCTTCAGCAGCAGGGGTTTTCCCGCTTGGCTCAATATTTGCAGCAGCTCCATGGCTTTTGCCACAGATAAGATGATGTTGCCGTCCACCACAGGGCACCAGCTCCTTTCCCGACCAGCATACAGAAATCCGGGCGGGTTGTCAAGGCGGAGGGACAGGAAAGCCCGCGGCGTCCGCCGCGGGCTTTCTCGCTGTATGCTGCGCTGTCAGCGTCTTTTGAGAATGCCCAGCAGGCCGCGCTTGAGCACCTGACCGCCTGCGGAGATGAGCTGGGACTCGATCTTGGCGGCGCGACGCTCCAGCTTGCGCTTTGCCTCCGCCTCCGCCTTCTCCTGCTGACGCTCCGCCTTGCGCCGCGCCTCGTCCTCCAGCCTCTGCTGGCGGCGGCGTTCCTCGTCCGCCAATTTCTGTTGGCGGCGGCGTTCCCCATCCTCTAATTTCAGCTGGCGTTTCCTGTCGGCTTCCTCCTCCTTGAGACGCTGCTTCTCCGCCTCCGCTTCCGCCTTCTCCTGTGCCTTGCGGTCGGCTTCGGCCTGCTTGGCGGCCTCCGCCTGCGCCGCCTCCTCCGTCAGCACCTCGTAGGCGGACACATTGTCCACAAGGTCGTCGTATTTCTCCATGCCGTCGTGCATCATGGTCTTGGCGCGGAGTATAGGCTCCGGCGGCGACATGAGGCTCTGGGGGCAGACGATCTTGGTGCGCTCCACCATGGCGGGGACGCCGGTTTCGTCCAGGAAGGAGGTCAACGCCTCGCCCACCCCCAGCTCCATGATGGCGTCCTCCGCCTGAAAGGCGGGGTTGGCACGGAAGGACTGCGCCGCCACGCGAACCGCCTTCAGCTCGGCGGGAGTGTAGGCGCGGAGAGCATGCTGCACGCGGTTGGACAGCTGCGCCAGCACGGCGTCGGGAATGTCGCTGGGGCTTTGGGTGACGAAGTACACCCCCACGCCCCGGGAGCGGATGAGCTTCACCGTCTGCTCTATCTTTTGCAGCAGCACGGCGGGCGCGTCCCGGAACAGCATGTGCGCCTCGTCGAAGAAGAACACCAGACGGGGCTTGTCCATGTCGCCGGACTCCGGCAGGCTTTCAAACAGCTCCGAGAGCATCCAGAGCAGGAAGCTGGCGTACAGGGTGGGGTTCTGCACCAGCCGGGCGCAGTCCAGCACGTTGATCATGCCCCGCCCGTCGGCATCGGTTCGTATCCAGTCCCGGATGTCCAGCGCAGGCTCGCCGAAGAACAGCTCGCCCCCCTGCTGCTCCAGCGGCAGTAATGCGCGGAGGATCGCCGCCACCGACTGAGGCGTGATGCTGCCGTAGGTCATCATGTACTCGGTGCGGTGCTCGTTCACGTAGGTCAGCATGGATCGCAGATCCTTCAGGTCGATGAGCAGCAGCCCTTTGTCGTCGGCGATACGGAAAACGATGTGGAGGATGCCCTCCTGCGCCGCCGTCAAGCCCAAAATGCGGCTGAGAAGCTCCGGTCCCATGTCGCTGACGGTGGAGCGGACGGCGTGGCCGCCCTGCTGGTAGATGTCCCAGAATGTGGTGGGGTAGCCGCGGTAGGTGAAGCTCCCCCGCAGTCCGAACCTGTCGATGCGCTTTTCCATGCCCTCGCTGGGCTGACCCGGCGCACAGATGCCCGCCACGTCGCCCTTTACATCGCACAGAAACACCGGCACGCCCGCGTCGGAAAAAGACTCCGCCATCACCTTCATGGTAACGGTCTTGCCGGTGCCGCTGGCTCCGGCGATGAGCCCGTGGCGGTTGCACATATTCAGTGCCATCTCCACCCGCTTGTCGCCCGCCAGCCCCATGTATATCCTGCCGTTCTCGTACATAGTGTCATCCTCCGTCGTTTATTGATGCTCTTGCCCCCTATTATACGCCCTCCCCCGCCCCAGCGCAAGAAAAAAGCGGAGCGTGCCGCTTTTTCCCCAAAACGCCGCGCTTTCGCACTTTCGCTGCGGTACATCGGCGCACTGCGCCGCCAGCACGATGCCGCCTCCTGCCTTTGGAGCGGCTCCGCCGCAAACGCCATCTCGCCGTCGTTCGCGCCCACCGCGAAATGTTGAGGGAGTCGTGGGCGGCGGAGGGCGGGTGTGTACGCAAGTCTTTCTGTTGACATTTGCTTTACCTCGTGATACCATCGAAGCTGGCGAAAAAAGACCATTTTTATGAAGGAGAGAGAGTTTATGGAGAAAAAGCCGACACCCCGCGCCATAGCCCTGCTGCCTGTGGCTGTATTTCTGGTGCTGTATCTGGTGCTGGGTATTATTCTGGAGTACGTTCTGAAAATCAAGATGGGCTTCTATCAGATCCCCATTGTCGTGGCATTTTTAGTGGCACTGCTGGTGGCGTGCCTGCAAAACCGCGGCGTCAGCTTCGATGAAAAGCTGGAGCTGATGGGACAGGGCATCGGTGACAAGAACATCGTCACCATGATCCTCATTTTCCTGGTGGCCGGTATCTTCGTGGGCGTGACCGGACGCTCCAGCGCGGAGGCGGTCGCCTACTTCCTGCTGTCCATCGCCCCGGTGAAGCTGGCGGTGGCGGTGCTGTTCGTGGTGGCGTGCTTCGTGTCCATGGCCATGGGCACCTCCGTGGGCACCATCACCCTGCTTGCCCCCATCGCCGTGGCGGTGTCCGCCGACTCCGGCTTTAACCTGCCCCTGTGCATCGCCTCCGTTATGGGCGGTGCCATGTTCGGCGACAACCTCAGCTTTATTTCCGACACCACCATCGCCGCCTGCTCTACCCAGGGCACGGAGATGAAGGACAAGTTCCGCGCCAACTTCAAGATCGCCCTGCCCGCCGCGCTGGCGGCGTTGGTGCTGATCATCGTGGTATCGCTGGGCACCGATGTGCAGCGCACCGTCTCCGGCGGTCACGATCTGGTGCTCATTATCCCCTACGTGCTGGTGCTTATCGGCGGTATCGTCGGTCTGAACGTGTTTGTGGTGCTGCTCATCGGTATCGCCGCCGGTGCCGCCATCACCCTCATCACCGGGCAGGTCACGGCGTTGGAGCTTATGGGCAACATGGGCGGCGGCGTGTCCGATATGTTCGAGACGATTCTGGTGACGCTGCTGGTGGCGTCCCTGTGCGGGCTGATCCGCGCCTACGGCGGCTTTGAGAGCATCCTCGCCTTTATCCGGCGGGTGTTCCGCGGCAAGCGGGGCGGCCAGCTGGGTATCGGGCTGCTGGTGGGGCTGATGGACATTGCCACCGCCAACAACACCGTGGCTATCGTTATGGCCGGTCCCATCGCCAAGGAGGTGGCGGAGGAGTACGGCATCAGCCCCAAGCGTTCCGCCTCCCTGCTGGACACCTTCTCCTGCATTTTCCAAGGCATTATCCCCTACGGCGCACAGATGCTGGTGGCGATCTCCACCTGCGCCACGCTGGGCTACGCCATCAGTGCCTTCGACATCATTCCCCTGCTGTTCTACCCCTTCCTGCTGTGCCTGTCCAGCCTGCTGTTTATCCTGTTTGATAAGAAGTAAGCGTCCCTATTGCGTACAAAGCCCACCTTCTCAAGAAGGTGGGCTTTTGTCTGCTTTCGTATTATTCATGGAGGGACGATTCATGCCGCCCATGCTACCCATGCCGCCCATGCCGATGGTTACCGTGCCGGCCTGGGCGGTGCTCTCCGCCTGGGTCTCGCCGGAGGTGAGCGTGCAGCTCTTACCGCCGCCACCACCGCCATGGCGCAGTAGCCCATGCCGCAGCAGAGCCCTACGGTCATGGCGAGGAAGATCGCCATGATGTCCTGGGCGGAGCCGGGGGCGGAGCGGAAGCGCACCAGGCTGAACGCCCCCGCCACCGCCACGCCTGCGCCGAGGTTGCCGTTGACCAGCAGAATGACCAGCTGCACCATTCCGGAGGATGACCTCCCCCATGTGTTCGACCGCTTTTACCGCAGCGACAAGAGCCGGAGAAGCGAATCCGGCAGCTTCGGGCTCGGTCTTGCCATCACAAAGGAGATGGCGGAAAAGCTGGGCGGGGAGATTTCCGTGTCCAGCTCCGCGGAGGACGGCACTGTGTTTCAGGTCACCCTCTGGCGGTAGGCAGCGTACTTTCCGGCGCGTGTCATTTCCATAGAAAAAGACCCCAAGCCGTTTTGACGCAACGGCTTGGGGACTTTTTTTCGGTTGGAAGCGGCAGCTTCACTCAATACTTGAGCATGACCGTCCTGCATTCCTCGCAGATGGACGCTGGAATTCTCGTCCGGTGGCTGGGTTTGAGGTCTGTGATCTTCACAAAGCCATCGGCATTTTTCGCGTTCTCAAATACGCCCGGCACCTCATTTACAAAGCTGAACGCGCCGTCCTTGCTGCAAAAGAGATACCCCTCCCGCATTTCCTTTCCACATTCGGGACATTTCATAATCGCACCTTCTTTTATTCGTTGGATTTCTGACCTGCGCGCAGGGCCTCCTGCATCCGCTCCTCAAAGACCTCTGCCTTGATGAGCGCGATGCCCTGCTCCTCGTCGCCGAGGACGACCAGACGGTCGCCTTCGCTCAAATGGAAGGTGTCCCGCGCCGCCTTGGGTATGACGATCTGCCCCTTGGCACCCATCGCCACCGTTCCCCACAGGTGCTTGCCCACCGGGGCGGGAGCCACCCGCGCCTTGCCGACCGCCTCGTCCTGATGGACGAGGGCATCGATGGAGACCCCGTAGAACTTTGCCAAGCGGTCACATTTTTCAATGTCGGGGATCGTTTCGCCCGTCTCCCTTAATTAAAGATATTGTTGGGTAAAAAAGAAAGGTCAGTCGATTTTGCCGATGAAGCGGTAGTAGATTTCTACT
>URXW01000009.1 GCA_900551995.1 uncultured Eubacteriales bacterium | reverse complement strand
TTCTGCTGACAATACTTGGCTGGAGACGGCCTGGGAAGATAGGTAGTGCCAACACTCCTCCTTAGCTCAATGGTAGAGCATTCGGCTGTTAACCGAAGGGTTGTTGGTTCGAGCCCAACAGGGGGAGCCACGAAGGGTGAGCCGCCATCCGTAAAGGTGGCGGCTCACTTCTTTTTTCGAAAGCCGCGTAGACTTGGGCCTTTAGCTCAGTTGGTTAGAGCAGACGGCTCATAACCGTCCGGTCCCGGGTTCGAGTCCCCGAAGGCCCACCACATAGGGGTATAGCTCAGTTGGTAGAGCAGCGGTCTCCAAAACCGCGTGTCGAGAGTTCGAGCCTTTCTGCCCCTGCCAAAACAGACCACCTATCGGGTGGTCTGTTTTTTTGCACCGAACGAGCAAACAAAGCCGCCGCCTCATGGGAGGCGGCGGCTACCCTATATCTCGTATATTTCAGCCTTCTGCGGGCGAGTACAGGGCGGATTGAACGGAGTCAATGAGATAATCCAGGTCTCCCCCCTCCTGACCTACCGGCAGGCGGACGGACAGATCGTTCAGGTTGACTCGCAGCTGCGCGAAGTCCTCTGAAAGCTGGACGCCCGAGACGGTGGGCCATACATACCAGCCATTCTTCGCCATCAGCTCCTGACAAGCCGGGGACAGCACGAACTCCATCCACAGCTGCGCCGCGGCACTGTGGGGCGCATTGCGTAGGATGGCCGCGCCGCTGAGGATATAGGGCGCACCGCTGCTCGGCAGCGTCATTCGGATGTCGTCATAGCCGCCGTCCAGACGCTGCGCCGCGCCCTTGCTCAACAGACCCACGGCAATAACACACTCGCCCGTGCCGACATAATTGGCCGCCGGGTCGTCGTCGGCAACGTAGCACACCGTGTTCTCGTCCAGGGACAGAAGGAAGTCCTCTGCACCCTCGTCGAATACATCCGTGGCGGCACGTGCCAGCAGCCATCCCTCGATGGTACTATAATCGGGCAGCCAGAGAAGATCCCAATACTCCAGCTTCGTCAGATCCTCCCAGTCGGCGGGGGCACTAATGCCCATCTGCCGCAGGGACGCTGCGTTGTAGATCAGCCCCAGCGGGTCAACCGCCACACCGTACCACAGACCGTCCCTCCCCGCGAAGGCGTCGTTGGACAGGTTGGCTGCGGCGGCAGGGGTATAGGCTGTCAAGCCGTCCATGAAGGTCGCCTCATGCAAGGCGGCACTGTCCGCACCGAACCACACGTCCGCGCCGGGTTGCCCCGACCTGTCCAGCTTTTCCAGCACCTCCCTGTCACTGAGCTGCTGATAGGTAACGCGGACGTTGAACAGCGTCTCGAACGTTTCGCAGACGGCGGCGAGGCAGTCAGCGGGACAGCCGCCGTATACTGTCAGGCTGCCCTCAGCCTGCGCCTGCTCCACCAGCGGCTCCAGCCCGGTGAAGGCGGCGGGGAACTCCCAATCGGGGGTATCGACAACGTCGGGTTGACCGCAGGCCGTCAGGGACAGGGCGACCAGCAGTGCCAGCAGCAGCGCGGTACATTTTTTCATAGGGTCTCCTCCTTTTGAAAATAGGCTTGACCACAGGGTCGAGCCGGCTCTATGGGGGTTGATCTGGCAATTCTGACGCTATTATACCGACATTTTTCGCCCCTGTCAAACGCCCTGTGATGATGCGCCGCCGGGTGGCGGGCATACTTTGGCTGATGTGCCCAAAACAGGGAATTGTAATTGTATACTATGCACAAACCAAACCGGTGCGCCCACAAAAAATATTCATTCGCAGGGGGTTGTTTTGTACAATGCGCTGTGATATACTGGCAATCACGTTCGGATGTTTCTATGTGATTTTTATTGTATAGGAGGGTGCGGGCATGAGCACTGCAACACGCCGGAGGGCTCTCACTGTGGAGATGACCTCCGGTTCACTTTGGAAAAATATCCTGCTGTTCAGCTTGCCGCTGATGGTGACGCAGGTGCTGGAGGTGCTGTTCAACCTCAGCGACGTTGCCATCGCCGGTAAGTATGCGTACAACACCTATATCGCGCTGGGCGCGGTGGGCTCCACCACCACGCTGGTGTCTCTGTTCACCGGGCTGCTCATCGGTCTGGGCGCAGGCGTCAACGTGGCGGTCGCCCGGGGTCTGGGCATGGGCAGCGACGAGGACGTGGAGCGCACCACCCACTCCTCCGCTATTATATGCTTCGCCGTGGGTGTGCTGACGTGTTTGCTCTGCGTTTTTTTCGCCGAGCCTATGCTGCAAATGCTGAACACCAAGGAGGAGTTCCTCCCCGGTGCCGTGCTGTATCTGAAGCTGTTCGCTATCGGTCTGCCCGGTATGGGGCTTTACAACTGCGGCAACGGTATCCTCAGTGCCACCGGCGACACGAAACGCCCCCTGATTTATCTGGCGGTGGCGGGCGTGCTGAACGTGATACTGAACCTCGTGTTCGTGATCGGCTGCAATATGTCCGCCGAGGGCGTTGCCATCGCCAGTGCCATCGCCCAGTGGGTGTCCGCCCTGCTGATCCTGGCGCATCTGCTGCGCCGGAAGGACGCCTGCCGTTTGGAGGTGCGTAAGCTGCGGCTGCACCGTATGGCGTCCAAACGGGTGCTGATGATCGGTATTCCCTCCGGGCTGCAAAACGCTATCTTCGCCGTGGCGAACCTGTTCGTGCAGGCGGGCTTGAACTCCTTCGATGAGATCACCGTCTCCGGCGCGGCGGCTGCCGCCAACGCCGACACGCTGGTATTCAACATTCTGGCGGCGTTCTACACCGCCTGCGCCAGCTTCGTCAGCCGCAACTGGGGCGCGGGAAATAAGGAGCGCATCACCAAGACCTATCTTATCAGTATGTTCTACGCCTTCGCCGTGGGCAGCATCTGCGGCGGACTGCTGCTGGTGTTCGGACGCCAGTTCCTCGGTCTGTTCGCGGACAAGCCGGAGGTCATCGACGCCGGTATGGATCGTCTGCGGATCATGGCGTTCTCCTACGGCTTCGGCTCCCTGATGGACGCCAGCATTGCCGCCTCACGCGGTATCGGCAAGAGCATCATACCCACCTTCATGGTCATTATGGGCTCCTGCGTGTTCCGCGTGATCTGGATCTACACCGTGTTCGCCTATTTCCACACGGTGCCCTCCCTGTACCTGCTGTACATCTTCTCCTGGGTCATCACCGGTATTGCGGAGTGCATCTACTTCCGCTACGCCTATAAGAAGTTCGTCCTCAAGGCGCAGGTGTGGTAAAAAAGAGCATAACAAAACTGTGACCGCGCCGGCGCGGTCACAGTTTTTCTATCGTTATTTGTGATACAGGGACTTGACCTCGTACTTCGGCTCGCAGCTGACGTTGATACCCAGCCGCTTGTACAGCTTGGCGTCCTCCTCGGAGATAATGACCGAGAAGTGGGCGTCGCAGCCCCGCAGGCTCTTCAGCTGCGCCTGCACCATGGCGGCCAGCGGGTTGGTCAGCGCGGAGATGGCGAGGGCGATCAGCACCTCGTCGGAGTGGAGCCGCGGGTTCCGATGACCGAGACAGTCGGTTTTCATGGCACTGATCGGCTCGATGACGGAGGGCGGGATCAGATCCAGCCGGTGGTCGATACCCGCCATGTGCTTCAGGGCGTTCAGCAGCAGCGACGCCGACGCGCCCAGCAGAGGGGAGGTCTTGCCTGTGACCACGCCGCCGTCCGGCAGCACCATGGCACCGGCGGGCTTGCCGGTGGCAGATGCCTTCGCCAGCGACGCCGCCACGGCGGGGCAGATGTCCGGCGTCACGTCCGCCTGCTGCATGACCAGCTCCAGCTTCCGCACCACGCACTCGTCCGCCTGTCCCTTGGCGCGCTCCACGCACCCCTCGTAGTACCGCCGCAGGATCTCCATGCGGCTCGCCTCCTGACAGGCGTCGTCGTCGATAATGGCGAAGCCCGCCATGTTCACGCCCATGTCCGTGGGGGACTTGTAGGGGCACTCCCCTTGGATCTTCCGGAACATGGCGGCCAGCACCGGGAAGATCTCCACGTCCCGGTTGTAGTTGACGGTGGTAACACCGTATGCCTCCAGATGGAAGGGGTCGATCATGTTCACATCGTTGAGGTCGGCGGTGGCGGCCTCATACGCCAGATTGACCGGGTGCTTCAAGGGCAGGTTCCAGATGGGGAATGTCTCGTACTTGGCGTAGCCCGCCCGGATGCCCCGCCGGTTGTCGTGGTACAGCTGGCTCAGACACGTTGCCATCTTGCCGCTGCCGGGGCCGGGGGCCGTCATAACGACCAGAGGCCGCGACGTTTCGATGTACTCGTTCTTACCCAAGCCCTCGTCGGACACGATATGCACCACGTCGGAGGGATACCCGGCGATGGGGTAGTGCTTGTAGCTCTTCACGCCCAGCGTGCTCAGACGCTTGATAAAGGCGTCCGCCGCCGGCTGACCGGCGTACTGGGTGATGACCACGCTGCCCACATAGAAGCCCTGATCCCGGAATACGTCGATCAGGCGCAGCACGTCCGCATCGTAGCTGATGCCCAGATCGCCGCGCATTTTGTTCTTTTCAATGTCCCCGGCGCAGATGGCAATGACGATCTCCACATCGTCCCGCAGGGTTTGCAGCATACGGATCTTGCTGTCCGGCTGGAAGCCCGGCAGCACGCGGGAGGCGTGGTAGTCGTCAAACAGCTTGCCGCCGAACTCAAGGTACAGCTTGCCGCCGAACTGCGCCCGCCGCGCCGTGATATGCTCTGCCTGTAATTGCAGATACTTTTCATTGTCAAAACCGATCTTCACAGCCAAACACCTCTATCTCCTCAAACTCCTGCCCATTATACAACATATAGGGGATAAGGGGAAGAAGAAACCGCAACTTTCCGGCGGGAAAATGTGACGAACTTTCCCCTTGATTTTTGGCGAAAGCAACCGTTGCTTTTTGACACATAGGGGCGTATACTAAAGAATACACCCCTATTGCACGGAGGAGCTTTTTTATGCGTTTCCACGTTGTCTGGCGCAAGAGCCACGAGCCGGAGTCCGCCTACCGGGACTTCTTCGAGACAAACGATATTTACGAGGCGAAGAACTTTGCCATGCGCCTCGCCTTTGACGAGACGAACTGCGTCTTTGTCCGGGACGAGCAGCGGGACGAGGTCGTTCGGGACTTCGACGCGGAAATTTACCGCTGACCCCATAAACCCGCCACCTTCGGTCATACTAAGACCGGAGGTGATTTTTTATGCCCAAAAAGAGCGGCGGCTTCCCCTACGATGCCACGCCGGACGTCCACCACTTTCCCGGTGTGCCCCACGATGCCTTTGATCTGGTGAATATGTACGGCACCTATAACATCCAACCCACCGCCGACACGGAGAACGTCTTTCCGCTGATCGCCCCCGGTCTGCCCAAGGCATACCGGCACATGAAGCTGGACAAGGACGATTTGGAGCGGTACGAGTAATGTCCACCCACAGCGCAACAGGAGCCTTTCCCCATAGGGAAGGCTCCTGCTGCGTTATTGAAAGTATTCCTCCGTCTGGCGGATGTTGCGGCGGATCTCGTCCCGCAGCTCCTCCAGCGAGTCGAATTTCCGCTCCCCGCGCAGGCGGCGGCAGAACTCCAGCCGTATCTCCTGCCCGTACAGGTCGCCGTCAAAGCCCAGCAGGAACGTCTCCACGGAGAGGGCGGGGCTGTCGGACACGGTGGGGCGTGTGCCCACGTTGGTGACGCCGGGGAAATGGCGTCCATCGGGCAGGAACACCTCCGTGATATACACGCCGTGGGCGGGGGGCAGGACGTTCTCCGGCACGGACAGATTCACCGTGGGGATGCCGATGGTGCGTCCGATCCGCTGCCCGTGCTGCACCGTCCGGCTCAGACAGTGGCGGTGCCCCAGAAACTCCGCCGCCCGCTCCATGTCGCCGCTCTCCACCAGCGTGCGGATGTAGGTGGAGCTGACGGTGATGCCGTCCAGCGTCACCTGCGGAATGATGTCGCAGCCCACGCCCAGCTGGGCACATTTCTCCTGCAACAAGCGGACGTCGCCGGCATTCTTGTGACCGAAGCGGTAGTCGTGCCCCGCCACCAGATGCACCGCGCCGCAGTGGCTTACCAGCAGCTTCGTGAGGAAATCCTCCCACGGCATGGTCATCATCGCCTGATCGAAGGGGGCGAAAATGACCTTTTTAATGGCGTAGAGCCGCTCCATCAGCCCCTGCCGGTCACGGTTGGAGTTGATAAGATACACGCGCTTGCCCGTGACCACCTCCTTGGGGGGACGGTCAAAGGTAAAGGCGGCGGGGACGGCTCCCAGCGCGCGGGCGCGCTCCGCCGTTTTTTGCAGCAGGGCACCGTGTCCCCGGTGTACGCCGTCAAAAAAGCCCAGCGCAATGACTGTTTTTTCCAAATTTCTTCACGCTCCGAAAAAGTTTTTCTCCGAGGTCAGCACCCCGTTCTCCCAGCGGCTCAAGCACAGAAACGCGCCGTCCCCGCCGTAGACCCGGTACAGCCCCGGCTGCAAGCCCTCCGCCGCCAGCGGATTGCCGCAGCGGCAGCGGTGCTCCTCCCGCTCCGACACGATGCGGTAGGCGGGGTACTGCCGGAACAGGGAGTCCACAGGGGACAGCAGGGCTTCTCCCTGCGCCTGTACGTCCTCGATGGTGCGGCAGTCGTCCAAAGTGAACCCGGCTGCCATGGTGCGCCGCAGGCTGCTCATGCAGCCGCCGCAGCTCAGCACCTGCCCGATGTCGTGGCAGAGAGTGCGGACGTAGGTACCCTTGCTGCACCGGACGCGGAGGAGAAACTCCCCGTCCCCGCCGCCCAGCAGCTCCAAGGCATGGATGGTGACGCGCCGTGCGGGACGTTCGATCTCCCGCCCCTTCCGCGCCAGCTCATATAGCTTCTGCCCGTTGATCTTGATGGCGGAGTACATGGGCGGCACCTGCTCTATTTCGCCCGTAAACCGGGGCAGGACGGCTTCCAGCTGCTGTGCCGAGATGTGTACCGGGTGCTGCTCCAGCACGTCGCCTGAGGTATCCTGCGTGTTGGTAACAAGCCCGAGGCGAAGCCCCGCCACGTACTCCTTGTCGCCGCTCTCGGCGTAGGACACGGCGCGGGTGGCGTGCCCCACGAACACCGGCAGCACGCCGGTCGCCATGGGGTCAAGCGTCCCGGCGTGCCCCACCTTCTTCGTTTTCAGGATGCCCCGCAGCTTGCCGCACACATCCATGCTCGTCCACCCGGCGGGCTTGTCGATGATGATGATGCCGTCCGCCATCAGGCACCTGTCGCTTTCCGGTAGGCGGCGAGGATCGCCGCCTTCGCCTCCGCCATGGTGCCGTCCACGGCGGCACCGGCGGCACCCTTGTGGCCGCCGCCGCCCAGCTCGCGGCAGACGGCGGAGGCGTCCACCCGCTTGCCCGTCCGGACGGAGATCTTGACGCGGTGGGGATCCTGCTCCCGCAGGGTGATGCCGCAGTCGGTGCCCTGCACCAGCGCGGCAAGGCTGCTGAGATCCTCCACGTCGGACTCGGAGGCGTTCAGCTCCCGGCACAGGGACAAGGGGATGGACATGACCACCACCCTGCCGCTGTCGTACAGCTCCATGGCGGCCACCATCCGCGCCTCCATAGCGAGGCGGGTGGGGGACTTGGTGCGGAACAGCACCTTATTTACGCCGGCGGCGTCGATGCCGCAGTCCATCAGCTCCGCGGCGATGCGGTGGGTCTGGGACGTGGTGTTGGCGTAGACGAAACAGCCCGTGTCCGTGGACACCGCCACATACAGGGGCAGCGCGATCTCCGGCGTCACGTCCGTGAGCAGCCGGATGATCTGGTACAAAACCTCACCGCAGGCGGCAGCCGCCGCATCCAGACAGGTGCGCGGTGCGAAAAATTCCTGCGAGCCGTGGTGGTCGATGGCAAGGCATATCTTGTCCCGATAGCTCGCCGCGTTGTCCGGCAGCAGCTTCAGCGTGGCAATATCCACCGACACCACCGCAGCGGGGGTGAAGCCATCCGGTGCCCACAGCCCGTCGCCGTAGGGGGCGTAGGTGGCGGTAATGCCGGGGTTGGGGAGAATATAGGCGGTCTTTCCTATGTCCCGCAGGGCGCGGCACAGGGCGGCGGCGCAGCCCACCGTGTCGCCGTCCGGACGCACGTGGGTCAGAATGAGCACGTTGTCCAGCGTCCGCAGGAAGTCTGCCGTCTCCTGCACGGTGAGGCGGGCGGTCATTCTCTGTCCTCCGGCAGCACGATGTCTGCGTTGGCGGGGTTGGCGGGCTTCACGTGGTTGAGAAGATCCAGAATGTGCGCGCCGTGGGCGATGGAATCGTCCATGAAGAATTGCAGCTCCGGGGTGTAGCGCAGGTCGATCGCCTGCCCTAACTGATGGCGCAGATAACCCGACGCGGACTTCAGCCCCTTCATCAGACCCTTCTCGTCCGTACAGTTCAGCGCACTGATATAAATGCGGGCGTAGCGCAGATCGCTGGTGGTGTCCACGCGGGTGATGGTCAGCATACCCTCGGAGACACGGGGGTCCTTCACGGTTCGCAGCAGTGCGCTCAGCTCCTTGCGTATCTCCTCGTTAATGCGCCCGATTCGGTTGGATGCCATAGTTCATCGCTCCTTTCGTATAAGAAAAGCGGGGCGGGCGTTCAGCCCGCCCCGCAGGTGTTCGTCAGACCTCGATCTGCTCCATGGTGAAGGCCTCCACAATGTCGCCTTCCTTGATGTCGTTGAACTTCTCGATGCTCAAGCCGCACTCGTACCCAGCGGCGACCTCCTTGACGGAGTCCTTGAACCGCTGGAGGGACGCCAGTACGCCCTCGTGGATAACGATACCGTCGCGGACAAGACGCACCTGGCAGTCCTTGCGCTGCAGCTTGCCGTCCTGCACGTAGCAGCCTGCCACCGTGCCCACGCCGGAGACCTTGTAGGTCTGGCGTACCTCGGCGTGACCCAGCAGAACCTCCCGGAACTTGGGAGCCAGCATACCCTTCATGGCGGCCTCGATCTCGTTGATGGCGTCGTAGATCACGCGGTACATCCGCATATCCACGTTGGCGCGGGCGGCACTGTCGCGGGCGGCGGCGTCGGGGCGCACGTTGAAGCCCACGATGATCGCCTGAGACGTGGAGGCCAGCATCACGTCGGATTCGTTGATGGCACCCACGCCGCCGTGGATGACCCGGACGCGTACCTCCTCGTTGGAGAGCTTCTCCAGAGAGGCCTTCACCGCCTCCACGCTGCCCTGCACGTCCGCCTTGACGATCAGGTTCAGATTCTTCATCTCACCGGCCTGGATCTGGCTGAACAGATCCTCCAGAGAGACCTTGGTGACAGGCGCGTTCGCCTTCGCCTTTTCCTCCGCCTTACGCTGCTCCACCAGCTCACGCGCCAGCTTCTCGTCGGCAACGGCGTTGAAGGTGGCGCCGGCGGAGGGAGCCTCGCTCAAGCCGGTGATCTCCACAGGGACGCTGGGACCCGCCTCGGTGATGCGCTGTCCCTTGTCGCTGACCATGGCGCGGACGCGTCCCACGGACGTGCCGGCGATGATGATGTCGCCCTGATGGAGCGTACCGTTCTGCACCAGCAGCGTGGCAACGGGGCCGCGTCCCTTGTCCAGACGCGCCTCGATGACGGTGCCCTGCGCGGCGCGGTGGGGGTTCGCCTTCAGCTCGCCCACTTCGGCGGTGAGGGTCAGCATCTCCAGCAGATTGTCCACGCCCATACCGGTCTTGGCGGAGATGGGGCACACAATGGTGTCGCCGCCCCACTCCTCGCACACCAGACCGTACTCGGTGAGCTGCTGCTTGATGCGCTCGGGATTCGCCTCGGGCTTATCCATCTTGTTGACCGCCACGATAATGGGGATCTCCGCCGCCTTGGCGTGGTTGATGGACTCGATGGTCTGGGGCATGATGCCGTCGTCGGCAGCCACCACCAGAATGGCGATGTCCGTCACCATGGCACCGCGGGCACGCATGGAGGTAAACGCCTCGTGGCCGGGGGTATCCAAAAACGTGATGGGCTTGCCGTTGATCTGCACCTGATAGGCACCGATGTGCTGGGTGATGCCGCCGGCCTCGCCGGAGGCAACGTGGGCGTTGCGGATATAGTCCAGAAGGCTGGTCTTGCCGTGGTCAACGTGACCCATGACCACCACCACGGGGGCGCGGGGCACCAGATCCTCGTCCTTGTCCTGATGATCGTCGATCAGACGCTCCTCAATGGTGACGACCACCTCCTTCTCCACCTTGCAGCCCATCTCCTCGGCGATGATGGCGGCGGTGTCGAAGTCGATCATCTGGCTGAGAGACGCCATGACGCCGTTCTTCATCAGGCACTTGACCACCTCTGCGCCTGTCTTTTTCATGCGGCTGGCCAGCTCGCCCACGGAGATCTCGTCGGGGATCTGCACGGTGACGGGCGTCTTTTTGATGACCTCCAGACGCAGCTTGCGGAGACGGTCAGCCTCCTCCTGCTTGCGCTTGTTGCTGGCGAAATTGTTGTCGCGCCGCTGCCGGTTGTTGCGGAACTTCTCCTTGCCCTGAGGAGCCTGCTGGTCGCGCTTGCCGCTGCTGCGGGCGTCCGCCATGTCCTGCAGCTTCTCGTCGTACTTGTCCAGATTGACGTTGGTAGCCTTACGGGTGTCCACCACCTGCCGCTGGGGCACGCGGGACATGGGCTGCTTGGGCTGCTCCGCCTTGCCGGCGCCGCCCTGCCCGTTCTGGGGCTTGCCGCCCTGCTGTGCCTGCGGCGCGGCGGGCTTGGCGGCGGGGGATTCCGCCTTCTTCTCCGCGGGCTTGGCACCCTCGGCATAGATCACCGCGATGCTGCTGACGGGGTTGTGCTGGGTCAGATACTCAAAAATAAGACTCAGCTCCCGATCCCCCAGCACCTGCATATGGTTCTTCGGCGTCTCGGCGTACTTGGTCAGGATCTCCGTGATCTCCTTGGTGGACACGCCGAAATCCTTCGCCACCTCGTGCACTCTGTATTTGTTAGCAATATTACCCAAATATAGCCACCTCCATCTCAGTTATCGCGCCGACGGCGGCGCGCCGTGTTCTCATCCTTGCCCGGATCTCTCCGGCTGCCCTTGCCCTTCTTCACCGGCAGGGCATTTTCAAACCGTTTGCCGGGGGCTTCCTTCTTTGCAGGCCGCCTGCTCTTGGGCGGGCGGCTGCTCCGCTCCTTATACACCCGGTCACGCCGTCCCTCCGGACGCTCCCACCGCACGGGGCGGGCGGTCTCCTCCGGCGGAGACGCCTCCGGTGCCTCGCGGGGCGGCTCCGGCAGCGTGCCGCTGTGGGGGCGGTGCTTTCCCTGCCGCAGATTCTTCTCGTGCCGCAGCTGCTCCGCCCGCCGCTCATGGGCGCGCTTTGCCTTGATGTCCAGTGCGTCCGCCGCGGCACCGTAGGTCTCCGGGTCGGCACCGGCGAGCTTCCTCACCAGTGACTGTGCAAAGCCGATGTCCGTCAGCGCGCACATGGCGACGCTGGTGCGCCCCAGACTGCGTCCGAGGACGTCCTTCCCGGCGGGGAAGGGGAGGCACAGGCAGCTGCCCGCCCGGGCGAAGCTGTATGCCCTGCGGACGGAGGACGCGGCGGCGTCCTGCGCCGTGAAAATGACACGCGCCTTCTTGCCCCGTGCCGCCGCGCCCACGGGCTCCTCGCCCACCGCCACGGCACCGGCCTTTAACGCAAGACCCAGCGTAGACAACAAATGCTCTGTCACAGCGTCACCATCTGTCCTTCCAGTGCGTCATAGACCTCCGGCGGGATCGCCGTGTCAAACGCACGCTCCAGTGCCTTGCTCCTGCGGGCTTTTTTCAGGCACTCCAGGTCGGGACACACATACGCGCCCCGCCCCGACTTTTTTCCGGTGCTGTCCAGCAGTATCTCCCCCTCCGGGGTGCGGACGATCCGCAGCAGCACCCTTTTATCCTTCATCTCACGGCAGCCCACACACTGCCGCTGCGGTATTTTCCGTGGCTTCTGCATGAGCCGCTCCTTTCCTGCCTCTTACTCGGCGTTTGCCGCCTTAATGTCGATCTTATAGCCGGTGAGCCGCGCCGCCAGACGGGCGTTCTGCCCCTCCTTGCCGATGGCGAGACTCAGCTGGTCGGCGGGTACGGTCACGCGGCAGGCCTTGCCCTCGTCACTGAGCTGCACGCTGACCACGTCGGCGGGCGACAGTGCCGCGGCGATGAACTCCGCGGGATCCTCGCTGTACTTGATAATGTCGATCTTCTCGCCCCGCAGCTCGTCCACGATGGCGTTGACGCGCTGTCCACGGGGGCCCACGCAGGCACCGATGGGATCCACGTTGGGGTCCTCCGACCAGACGGCGAGCTTCGTGCGGTTGCCCGCCTCCCGGGCGATGGAGCGGATCTCCACCGTGCCGTCGTAGATCTCCGGCACCTCCAGCTCAAACAGCCGCTTCACCAGACCGGGGTGGGTGCGGGAGATCAGCACCTGGGGGCCGCGGGTGGAACGGCGGACCTCCACCAGATACACCTTGACCATCTGCCCCTCGTGCAGCTCCTCGCCGGGCACCTGCTCGTTCATGGTCAGCACCGCCTCGGTGGCCTCCGTGCCGGTGCCGATGCGGAGCATCACGTTGCCGCTGCGGGGATCGATGCGGCTGACAGTGCCGGTGAGGATCTCGTGCTGCTTGCTGCCCCACTCGTCGTAGATCATGCCGTGCTCCGCCTCGCGCAGACCCTGAATGATGACCTGCTTGCCGTTGCCGGCGGCGATGCGCCCGAACTCCACGCTCTCCACGGGGAAGTTCACCATGCCGCCCAGCTCGTTTTTGGCGGAGATGCGCTTTGCCTCCTCCAGAGAGATCTGGCTGGCGGGGTTCTCCACCTCCTCCACGATCTCCTTCTGGACGTACATCTTCAGATCCTTCTTCTCCTCGTCCACGTCCACCACCACGAACTCCACGCCCTCGTGGTCGCGCTTATAGGCGGTGGTCAGTGCCTGGATGATCTTGCCCATCATGAAGCTCTGGGGGATGCCCCGCTCCTTTTCCAGCATGGCAAGAGCCGCGAAGATCTCATCACATTTCATGTCGTTTCTCCTTATATCAAATCGTCTTAGAATTCCACCCGGAGGCGCACCATGGCGACCTCGTTCTTCTCGAAGCGCAGCGGCTCCGCGCCGCCCATATCCAGCAGCACCGCGCCGTCCTCGTAGCCCGCCAGCTTTCCGGCGAACTCCTTCCGCCCGTCCTTGGGCTGGTACGTCTTGACCAGCACGGGGCTTCCCATGAACTGTGCAAAGTCACCGGGACGCTTCAGCTGCCGCTCCAGTCCGGCGGAGCCTACCTCGAACACGTAGCTGCTCTCGATGGGGTCGGCGTCGTCCAGCAGGTCACTGACCTTGCGGCTGATGGCCTCGCAGTCCAGAATGTCCACGCCGCCGTCCTTGTCCAGATATAGCCGCAGATACCACTGCCCCGCCTCCCGGACGTATTCCACGTCCCAGATGCGGCAGCCCTGCTCCTGCACGACCGGCTCCGCCAGCTCCCATACGATGTCGGTGATCTTTCTCACAGGTGTTCCCTCCTGATTTTAACAGATGAAAAAAGTCAAGAAAAAAGCGGACGCCGCCGTCCACTCCCAGTCAATACCTTACTTACACGTGTAGCATACCATATAAAAGCGAAAAGTGCAAGGGCTTTTCCGGAAAAACTCCCGCGAAATGGGGCGAAAATCGGAAATAAACCCCTGCCGTGCGTGCAGTCTTTCCTCCTCACAGGGGGAGCTCGAGGGGGCGAAGCCCGCCTCGAATCGGATCAAATGCCGCGCTAAGCCTTGCTCTGCAAGGCGTGCGTGGAGCGAAGCGAGTATTTTCGTGCCGCTTTGCGGCACGAAAATAACGGCATTATTTCAGGCTGTCGAAAAAGCCGACGGCTTTTTCGACAGCCTGAGAGCGGCGTCACGCCGCTCTTTTTATCCGCACAAGGATCCGGCTCAGCAGGAACACCGCCAGATTTACCAGCACCACCGTGGCACCCACCGGCGTGCTCCACAGATAGGAGCCGGTCAGCCCCACGCAGAAGCACACCACGCTCAGCCCCGCCGCGCACAGCACCACGCCCCGGAAGCTCCGCAGCAGGTTCATGGCGGTGAGCGCGGGGAAGATGATGAGGCTGGAGATCAGCATGGCACCCATCATACGCATACCCAGCACGATGGTCAGTGCCGTCAGCACCGACAGCACGGTGTTGTACAGCCCCACCCGCACGCCGGTGGCGCGGGCGAAGCTCTCATCAAATGTAATGGCGAACAGCCGGTGATAGAACAGCACGTACAGCACCAGCACCGCCGCGCACAAAAGGACGCTCAGCGTCACGTCCGCCCTGTCCATGGCGAGGATGGAGCCGAACATGAAGCTGTCCACGTCGGTGGTCATGCCGGTGGTCAGGCTGGTGACCACCACGCCGATGGCGAGGGCGGACGCGCTGACCACGGCGATGGCGGCGTCCGCGCCCATGCGGCTCTTTTCCGTCATCCGCAGCAGCCCCAGCGCGGCGAGGATCACCACCGGGATAGACACCGGCAGCGGTGCCCAGCCGCAGGCCAGTGCGATGCTCAGCGCGCCGAAGGACACGTGGCTCAGCCCGTCGCCGATCATGGAATAGCGTTTCAGCACCAGCGGCACGCCCAGCAGCGCGGCGCACAGTGCCACCAGGATCCCCACCACGAACGCCCGCAGGATGAACGGATAGGTGAACATCTCCCACAGCAGACTCATACGCCACCTCCAAACCGCTTGCCCCACGGGGAGGCAAGGTATTCCGCCGCCGTGCCCCAGAACCACTGCCTGTGACCAGCGTGGAGGATACGATCCGCGTACCGCAGGGCACTTTGCATATCGTGTGTCACAGTGACGATGGCGATACCCTCCGTTCTGTTCAGATACTCCAGCGTGCGGTACAGCTCCTGCGCCGCCGCCGGGTCAAGACCCGTCACCGGCTCGTCTAATATCAGCAGCTCACCGGCGGCGCACAGTGCGCGCGCCAGCAGCACGCGCTGCTGCTGTCCGCCGGACAGCTCCCGGTAGCAGCGATCCTTCAGCTCCAGCACGCCCAGCTTGCCCATGTGCATCAACGCTTCGGACTTCTCCTTGGGCGTGTAGAAGAATCGCAGCCCCTTTCCGCTGAGGAAGCCGCTCTGCACCACCTCCGTCACCGTGGCGGGGAAGTCCTTCTGTGCCTTCGTCTGCTGAGGCAGATAGCCGATGGCACCCGCCCGCAGGGACGGAGCGCGGACGATCTCGCCGCTCATGGGGCGCAGCAGCCCCAGCAGGCTCTTGATAAGCGTGGACTTGCCGCTGCCGTTTTCGCCCACGATGCACACATAGTCGCCGCTGCACACCTGAAAGCTCAGGTGCTCCCACACGCTCTTGCCCTCGTAGCCCAGCGTCACGTCCCGGCAGTCCAGCAGTATTTTTTTCTCCTGCGCCATCAGGCAAGTCCCTCCTTCAGTGCCGCCGCGTTGGCGGTCATCAGACTGATATAGGTGGCTCCGCCGTCGAATTCCCCGCGGCTCACCGTCTGGCAGGAGTGGAACGTCCGCACCTGTGCGCCCGTGGTCTCCGCGATGGCGTTCGCCACCTTCCGGCTGCTCAGCTCGATGGTATACACCACCGGGATGTGCTGCTCATTCACCAGATCAATGAGGTATTTCAGCGTGGCGAGGGACGGCTCCGTGTCCCCGGCGCAGCCGTGGAACGCCGCCCGGTAGTCCAGCCCGTACTCCCGGCAGAAATACAGCAGCGGGAATCTGTCGCCGAACACGACCAGCCGCCGGGTGCCGTCCTCCACGATCTCCCGGAACGTGCCGTCCAACGTCTGCAGCTGCACCAGATACGCCTCCAGCCGCGCCCGGTACCCGTCGGCGTTGTCCGGGTCGGCTTGGCACAGCGTGTCGCACAGAGCGCGGCACAACGCCATGGCGTTCACCGGCGACGTCCAGATGTGCTCGTCATACTCGATCTCCTCCTCGTGTCCGTCGTGGAGATGCCCGTCATGCTCGTCATGCTCGTCGTGCTCGTCATGGTCGTCGTGGTCGTGACCGCCCTGCATCCCCTCGGCGAACTCCTCGGCGCGTGTCTCCACGCAGTCCATCATCGCCAGCCGGTAGGGGATGTTCTCCCCGGCGGCGGACAGGATGCCCTCCACCCACGTCTCGCTCTCGCCGCCGTTGTAGACAAAGACCTCCGCCTCGCTGATGGTGATAACGTCCAGCGGCGTGGGCTCAAAGCTGTGGGTCTCCCGTCCGGCGGGCACCAGCAGCGTCACGTCCACGTCCTCGCCGCCGATCTGCCGCACGAAATCGTAATAGGGGAACAGGGTGCACACCACGCGCAGCCGACCGCTGTCCGTCCCCGCTCTGGGTGTGCAGGCGCAGAGCGACACCGCCAGCGCGACAGCCGCCGCCAGCGCGGTAAAACGCTTCATGCTCCCCACCTCCTTGCCTATCATAAATCACAGTGAAGTATCATACCGTGACGCTCTGCGCTGCGGTATGCTCCGCCGGCTTTCCCGGCCGCCCGGTCTTGCCGGGCGAGAAAAACGGCGATACAGTATAATAGTCGCCTTGCGGCTATTATATCACGTCTTCCGCAAAAAGGGAAGTGGTGCCGCCGCGCCGTTCGTTCCGGCGCATAACGACCTATCGACAAACGACATCTTAACGCGAGACGAAATTTTTCTTGTAAAGAAAAGTGCGGAAAAATGGCAGAAAACCTGTCGGAAATCCCAGAAAATCCGGAAAATAAACGGGTCAAAAAGTGCGAAAATACGACAAAACGCACATTGTTAACGCTAAGATAATGCTAAAATTATATAAATACGCGTTAATTTTTCATTAAAAATGCTAATTGAACCACCCAAGGATTTACGGTATACTTTTCTTTAGTCCGCAGGAAAACTTGCGGACGTCTCCACAGGAGAAAAAATTAAAGGAGAGAAATCATGGAAGGCTGAGCAAGAAGTTCAAGTGGGTCGGCTGGCTGGGCATCCTGTCCCCGTTCTTCATCCTGTTCTTTTACTGTGCGCTGGGCGGCTACTGCATCAAGTACACGGTTTTGAACATCGGCGATCTGTTCCACGCCTCCTTCGGTGCCAACGCGCTGGCGGAGCAGGCGGCGACCAACGGACCTCCCTCGGTGCCGAGGTGTTCGGTGCCTTCATGGCAAACCCCAACGAGCTGATGATCGGCTGGGAGCTGGGTTCCGACGTGGTCAAGGACGAGTGCGAGGCATCCGGTCACGCCATGAGCGGGTACGGCTTCTTCAAGGTCTGCGTGAAGTTCATCACCCCCCTGTGCATGATCCTCGTCCTGTACGGTCAGATCAAGGAATTCTTCTTCTGATAGCGCACCCCCTTCTGCAAGCGCAAAAGCCCACCGCCCCTCGGGGCGGCGGGTTTTTTCCTTTCTCCTATGCACTGCACCGCACCGGTATGACTGTTAAGAAAATGGCAAATTTGTTTCCTGTGGAGTAATTACTACCCGAACCATTAGGGAAAACTGGCGAACGCCTGTCGTTGCATCGGAGTTTTGTGTTAAAAATTGATAAAACACCCGTAAAATTTACCGTGCTCCGTGTTCATAAAATGTTAAAAGTGTACAATACAACGCTTGATTTTTATAAAAACTGCTAATTGCGGGTGGAATAATAATCCTGTATACTTTTTTCAGGTACTCTTAACGGGAAAAATATCTCGCTGGGCGGCACCTGCGGAGCATGGCGGTGCTCCGGGTCGTTTCCTGTCAATAGACAAGCGGCGGCGAAGAAAGTGGCCTTCCCGGAAACGTGAGGGCGAAAATCTGTTAAGGAGAGAAAAAATGGAAGAAAGAAAAGGCTTTGGAACCAATTTTGGTTTCCTGATGGCAGCCGTCGGCTCCGCAGTGGGTCTCGGCAACATCTGGGGCTTCCCCAATAAGATGGGAGCCTCCGGCGGTTTCCTGTTCCTCATCATCTATCTGCTTTTGGCGGTGTTCTGCGGCTTCATCGTCATGGTGGGTGAGCTGGCACTGGGTCGTAAGACCCACCACGGTGCCGTGGGTGCGTACAAGGCACTGTCCAAGAAGTTCAAATGGATGGGCTGGCTGGGCATCCTGTCCGCGTTCTTCATCCTGTTCTTCTACTGCGCGCTGGGCGGCTACTGCATCAAGTACGTGGTGCTGAACGTGGGTGACTTGTTCCACGCCGGCTTCGGTGCCAACGCCATGGCGGAGGCGGCGGCAGCCAACGGCACCTCCGTCGGTCACGAGGTATTCTGGGGCTTCATGGCGAATCAGGGCGAGGCGATCCTCTACGGTCTGATCTTCGTCGCCATCACCATGCTCATCGTCCTCGGCGGTGTCGGCGGCGGTATCGAGAAGGTCTGTTCCATCGGTATGCCCGCGCTGTTCGTCATGCTGCTCATCTGCATCGTCCGCGCCTGCACGCTTGAGGGTGCTGTGGACGGTCTGAAGTATATGTTCGTTCCCGGCTGGGCAGTTGCCAACGGCGTCATCGAGGAGGCACCCTCCTTCTTCGAGGTGCTCTCCACCGCCGGCGGTCAGATGTTCTTCTCCCTGTCTCTGGGCATGGGTGCTATGATCACCTACGGCTCCTATCTGGATAAGAAGGAGAACCTGCAGAAGAACGCCATCCTCATCATCGTCATGGATACGCTGGTGGCTCTGATGGCCGGTCTGTGCGTTATCCCCGGCCGCTTCGCCCTGGACCCCTCCGGCTCTCTGGGCGGCCCGACCCTGCTGTTCGTCACCATGCAGAACGTGTTCAACCGCATGGGCCCTGTGGGTCCCATCTTCGGCATCCTGTTCTATCTGCTGGTGGTGTTCGCCGCCGTCTCCTCCTCCATCTCCTTGCTGGAGGTCATCGTGGCGCACTTTGTGGATAAGGCTCGTATCGCCGGTAAGGGCGACAAGCGTAAGCCCTACACCCTCATCGCCGCGGCTTGCGTGGGCGTGGGCTGCATCCTCGTCTGCGCCGACGCGCTGGGCACCTCCGGTATCGCACCGGCAAACCTCTTGGGCATGACCGGCGACCTACCCGGGTGGTCGGCTGACTGGCTGGACTTCTGGGATATGCTGTCCGAGGGTATTATGATGCCCCTTGGCGCAATGCTGATGTCCCTGATGATCGGCTGGGAGATCGGCCCCGACGTGGTCAAGGAAGAGTGCGAGGCGTCCGGTCACGCCATGGGCGGCTACGGCTTCTTCAAGGTCTGCGTGAAGTTCATCACCCCGCTGATCATGGTGCTCGTCCTCTACGGACAGATCAAATCGTTCTTCTAACGAAAAGCATAAGAAAACACCGGAGCTTTTGCTCCGGTGTTTTTTTATGCGACGGTGATGTGCCGGGCATCGCAGTCCCGCAGAGCCACCACCGTGTCCAGCACGCCGTAGGCGGCGATACCGCCCCACGGCCCTCGGTGCAGCGCGGTGACGGTGCTGCCGACGGTCAGTCCCAGCTCCTGCATACGCCGCTGCTTGTGGGGCGGGAGCTGCAGCGAGGTCACCCGGCAGCTGTCCCCCGGCACCAGCGCGTCCAACGTCTCCGCCATGGGCGACGCCCCCTTTCCTTCGTGCCTATGTCAGTCTATGCGCCCGGTCACTTCAGGGTGATGCTGTTGTGCAGCACCGTGGTGCTGTACAAAAACAGCACGTCCGCCCCTTGAGGGAACGACACCACCCGCTGCAGCGCGTCCGACGCGATATACCGTATATCCACGGCGTAGACCGTGCCATAGCCCTCCGCCAGCAGGGGGATAAGGCTGCTGCCGAAGGAATCCCGGAACACCACAAGGACGCGCTCCCTGTCCGCCGCAGGATTCTCGATCCGCAGCAGCGACCGGCTCCCGCTGAGGAACAGGTCATAGGGTGCGTCCTGCGCCGCCGCGTAGTCATACACGCCGCCCATGCCGTCCGTCTCATAGTTATAGACGGTACAGCCCTCCAGCGTGGGGGAGGTCAGATAGGACAGCACGTCCGGCTGCAACGCTTCCTCCGTTTTCCCCCAGTAGCTGCCGCGGAACTCCCCCTCCAGCGCGCACAGCGTCTCGTCCGCTGTCTCCGGTGCCGCCGCGCCCATAGCGCGCAGCAGCGTCTCCGCCACGGGGCGCAGCTGCTCCTGCCGCCAGTGGGGGTCGGTGCGGTAGTAGTCCTCCAGCGTCAGCAGCGGCGCGATGTCCACCGCCTCCGCGTCCAGCCGCTCTGTCAGATAGGCGGACGTCTCCTGCGCCCCGGCGGGGACGTAGCCCTCCGGCGGCACGGTGAACTCCGCCTTGTCGGGCACCACCGCCAGATAGACACTGTGCCCCTCCGGGAAGTATTTCTCCAGCAGGTGGCGGAACCGGTGCACGGCGAAATCCAGCGATTTCCCATCCCACGGTGCATCCGTGGCGGCACCGTAGCCCCTGTATACGTACACCGCCGTTTTCTCCGTTCCCGTGTCCTGGGGCGGCTTCCGGGAGGAGGGCAGCAAGGCAGCGGCTATGAGCATAGCCGCTGCCAGGAGCAGAAACGCGGTGCGCTGTACCGCACGCATCACAGAATAGCCTCGTCGTAGGCGGGCTGCACGCCGCACATACCGTTGAGCACGCTGACGAACTGATCCACCAGATCCTCGGCGCCGAACACGGACACCACGTACTCACCCACCACGATCACCGCCACCTTGTCGGGGAAGCCGCACATCCACTGCCGCTGCTGGATGTTGTCCCGCAGCTGGGTCGCCAGCGCGGCGGGGTCATCGGTGCAGTGATAGGCGGCGGCGGTAAAGGTGTTGGCGTTCATCATGTGCACGAGGGACGCCGCCTGATCCACCTTCGCCGTCTCCGGCAGACCGAGGGCACTGTCCACGGCGGCGCGGTCGCTCAGATCGTACACGCCGGGGGCGTCCTCCTTGCTGTTCGCCTCGGAGTAGTCGCCGCCAGAGGTGGGGAACTTCTCCTCGTCGGTATAGCTGTTCCACACCTTCTCCAGCAGATCCAGCGCGCTGGTGGGGGCGTAGGGCTGGTCGCCGCTGCCGCCGTTGTCCTTATTGCCGCAGGCGGCGAGGCTCAGTGCCAGCACGGCGGCAAGCACAAGGGAAATGATTTTTTTCATAGTGTAGTTTCCTCCTGAAATGGGTTTCTGTCCATTGAGACGGAGCGCGGCGTGATTTGGTTCCATGAAAATCCTTCCGCGCTTACAGACAGCTCTGGTCGAAGCCGTAGGGCAGCAGCTCCCGCAGCGCGAATTTCCGGCTCTCGCCCTTCCTGTTCAGGCAGATGACCGTCAACTCCGGCGCGAACTCCATCATCACCTGCCGGCACGTGCCGCAGGGCACGCAGAAGTCGTCGCTGCGCCCGGCGATCACAAGGGTATCGAACTCCCGGTGCCCCTCGCTGACCGCCTTGAATATGGCGGTCCGCTCCGCGCATACCGTCGCGCCGTAGGCGGCGTTCTCAATGTTGCAGCCGGTGAACACCGTGCCGTCCTTACACAGCAGTGCCGCGCCCACCGGGAAGTGGGAATAGGGCACGTATGCCCGCTCCAGCATGGCAACCGCCAGTTCGCAAAGATGTTTTTCCGTCATGGTGCGTCCTCCTTATGGTTTCCGTTTTTTGGTAGCTTTATACGTCAGCTCAACTCCGCCTTACCGGTGTAAAGCTGATAATACTTGCCCTTCTGCGCCAGCAGCTCCTCGTGGTCGCCCCGTTCAATGATCCGCCCGTGCTCCAGCACGAGGATCGCCTTGCTGTTGCGAACGGTGGACAGCCGGTGGGCGATCACGAACACCGTCCGCCCTTCCATCAGGGAGTCCATGCCCTTTTCGATAAGGTTCTCCGTCCGCGTGTCGATGGAGCTGGTGGCTTCGTCCAAAATCAGCACCGGAGGGTCGGACACGGCGGCGCGTGCGATGGCGAGCAGCTGCCGCTCCCCCTGGCTGAGACTGCCGCCGTCGCCGGTGATGACCGTGTCATACCCTTGGGGCAGATGGCGGATGAAGCCGTCGGCGTTGGCGAGCTTGGCGGCGGCGCGCACCTCCTCGTCCGTGGCGTCCAGACGCCCGTAGCGGATGTTGTCGGCGATGGTGCCGGTGAACAGATGGGTGTCCTGCAGCACCATGCCCAGCGAGCGGCGGAGGGAGTCCTTCTCGATGTCCTTCACGTTGATGCCGTCGTAGGTGATGGTGCCCTCCTGCACGTCGTAAAACCGGTTGATAAGGTTGGTGATGGTGGTCTTACCCGCGCCGGTGGAGCCTACAAAAGCGATCTTCTGCCCCGGCTTGGCGAACAGGGACACATCGTTCAGCACCGTCTTTTCCCCGTCGTAGGAGAACGTCACGTGGTCGAATCGCACGTCGCCCCGCAGCTCCACCAGCGTGCCGTCGGGCTTTTTCCACGCCCAGCAGCCGGTACGCTGCGTCGTCTCGGTGAGGGTATCGCCGTTCTTCTCCACCCGGACGATGACGGTCTTGCCCTCGTCCACCTCCGGCTGGGCTTCCATGACGGCGAAGATACGCTCCGCGCCGGCGATGGCGGCCAGCAGCACGTTCACCTGTTGGCTCACCTGCGTGATGGGCTGGCTCACCTGCTTTACATACAGCAGATACGCGCCCAGCGACCCCACGTCGAACATACCGCCGATGGCGAGGAGCCCACCCACGCAGCACGTCACGGCGTAGTCGATGCGGGACAGGTTCGCCATGGCGGGCATCATGGCACCGGAATAGGTCTGCGCCGCCGTGGCGGCGTCCCGGTATGCGCCGTTCAGCCCGGAGAACTGGGAGATCGCCTTGCTCTCATGGTTAAAGACCTTGATGACCTTCTGTCCCTCCACCATCTCCTCGATATAGCCGTTCATGGCACCCAGTGCCCGCTGCTGGTTCTGGAAGCTGACGCGGCTCTTGCCGCCCACGCCCTTGACCACCAGCAGCATCAGCACCAAAAAGGCAAAGGTGATCAGCGTCAGCACCCAGTTCATATACAGCATCATAGCAACAATGCCGATAAACGTCAAGGCGCAGGACACTACGCTGGCGAAGCTGGAGTTGATCATATCCGACACGGTGTCCATGTCGTTGGTGAACCGGCTCATCAGATCGCCGGACTGGTGCGTGTCGAAGTACCGCAGGGGCAGCGACTGCAATTTGTCGAACAGATCCTGCCGCAGCTGCGCCACCGTCCGCTGGGAGATATGCACCATAATGCGGGCATAGGCATAGGAGCACACGCCCGACAGCAAAAACGCGCCCAGCAGCAGTGCCAGCATCCTGGCAAGCCCCGGAAAATCGCCGGGGATAATATAATCGTTGATAATAGGCTTGAGCAGATAGCTGCTCATCACGGAGGCGGCGGAGCTGACCACAAGGCACACGAACACCAGCACCAACGCCGCCTTGTAGCGGCCGATATAGCGCAGCAGCTTCTGCACCGTGCCCTTAAAGTCCTTGGGTCGCTGGAAGCCGTGGCCCTGAGGCCCCGGACCGTGCCCGCGCTGGGGACGTCTGGCTTCAGCCATCAATGCTCACTCCTTCCTGCTGGGAGCGGTAGACCTCCCGGTAAATGTCGCTCTTTTCCATCAATTCCTCGTGGGTGCCCATGGCGGTCACGCGCCCGTCGTCCATCACCAGAATGAGATCGGCGTCCATGACGGACGTGACCCGCTGGGCGATAATAAGCTTCGTGGCACCGGGCAGTGCCGTTTTCAGCGCACTGCGTATCTTGGCGTCCGTGGCGGTGTCCACCGCGCTGGTGGAATCGTCCAGGATCAGAATTTTCGGCTTACGCAGCACCGCCCGCGCAATGCACAGCCGCTGCTTCTGCCCGCCGGAGACGTTGGTGCCGCCCTGCTCGATATACGTGTCGTAGCCGTCGGGCATCTTCTCAATGAACTCGTCGGCGCAGGCGAGACGGCAGGCGTCCTCGATCTCCGCGTCGGTGGCGTTTTCGTCGCCCCAGCGCAGGTTCTCCCGAATGGTGCCGGAGAACAGCGTATTTTTCTGCAGCACCATGGCGCAGCCCCTCCGGAGGGCTTCCATGGTGTACTCCTTGACGTTGTGTCCGCCCACATAGACGCCGCCGCTGTCCACGTCGTACAGCCGCGGTATCATGCTCACCAGCGTGGTTTTGGCACTGCCGGTGCCGCCTAAAATACCCACCGTGGCACCGCTGGGCACCGTGAAGCTCACGTCCTCCAGATTCCATGCCTCCGCCGTGTCGTGGTACTTGAAATACACATGGTCGAACCGCACGGAGCCGTCCTCCACCGTCAGCGCGGCGTCGGCGTCCTTATCGGTAATGCGCGGCTCCTCGTCCAGCACCTCCACAATGCGCTTGCCGCAGGCGATGGCGCGCGTCAGCAGCATCAGCACCATGGACACCATCATCAGCGACATCAAGATCTCGCTGACGTAGGTGAAGAACGCGATCAGATCGCCGGACAGCAGGGAGCCTTCCCACACGTAGTGGCCGCCGATCCACATGACCGCCGTGATGGTGCCGCCCATGAGCACCATCATCACCGGCATGAACAGCACCACAAAGCCGAAGGCGCGCTCCGCCATGCTCCGCAGCTTCTCACTGCGCCGGCGGAACTTCTCCTGCTCCTGCCCCTCCCGGACGAAGGACTTCACCACGCGGATGGCGTTCAGATCCTCCTGCACCACAAGGTTCACATCATCGGTGGCACCCTGCAAGGAGGTGAAGAACGGTCCCACCCGCTTGATCACGATGAGCACCGCCGCGACCAGCAGGGGAATGACCACCAAAAATACCTGACTGAGCCGTGCGCTGACGAGCAGAGCCATCACCAACGCCGTCACCAGCATGGTGGGGGCGCGCACCAGCATACGCATCCCCATGAACGTGGTCATCTGCACCGACGCCACATCGTTGGTCAGCCGCGTCACAAGGCTGGCGGTGGAAAAATGCTCAATGTTGGCGAAGGAAAACCGCTGCACCTGCTCATACTCCGCCTGACGGAGCGACGCGCCGAAGCCCATGGCGGCTTTGGCGGCCAACGCCGCCGCCCCCACGCCGCAGGCGAGAGCCAGCAGAGCCATAATGACCATCTTTAACCCGGCACTCAGGATGTACGCCCGGTCACCTCCGGCGATGCCCACGTCCACAATGTCGCTCATCACCTGGGGCAGCATCAGCTCCAGCACCGCCTCCCCGGCGGAGCAGGCGACGGCGAATAGCATCAGCAGCCGGTAGCCCTTCGTATAGGGAGATAGTTTTCTCAGCATATTTCCTCGTCCTCCTTGTCCGTAAGATTCCGCGCCGCGCGCAGAAGAAAGCCCGTGAACAGCTCCTTCTCCTCCGCGCTGAAGCCCCGCTCCATCCGCTCATTCACCTGCTGTACCACGGCTTGAAATTCGTCGTGGAACCGCCGTCCCTCCTCGGTCAGCTCCAAAATGCGGCACCTGCCGTCCTCGGCACTGACGGTGCGGCGCACCAGCCCCTTTTCCTCCAGCCGATCCACAATGCCGTTGACCGTGCTGGGCTTCACCATCAGAAACCGCTCCAGCGTTTTCTGGTTGACCTCGCCCTCCGCGATGTGGAGGAACATCAGCGTCCGGCACTGCACGGGGGACACATCGTACCGCCGCAGCAGCTTTCCCGTCAGCTTGTGCACCTGATGGTCGCAGTAGCCGAACAGCATCCCGAAATGGGCGGGTCGTTCCTCAAAGCAGAATTTCAACTGTTTCCGCCTCCCTTTTATATGATTCTTAGCATACGAATTATTAGCGTGCTAAATGATACCACCGTGTTTTTTCAATGTCAATAGCTTTTCCCGCCGGTCACTGTAAACGATTTGTGAACGGAGGGAGATGCTTGTGAACAATTTGTTAATGATTTATCAAACCTGTTGACTTTTTAACGCATCCTGTGTATGATACACTCATCCGAAAGGATACCCACCCATTGTATTTCTCTCTCCTTTTACTGAAAAAACAGGCGGCGCACCGTGCGCCGCCTGTTTTTCGTTCTGCACCCCGCCTGCGGGGCTGTCATAGGATACCCTGTGAAATAACGCAGGGAGGGACGGCGTATGAAGGAGTACACGGTGGCATTGGCGGGCAACCCCAACGTGGGCAAGTCCACGGTTTTCAACGCGCTGACGGGGCTGCGGCAGCACACCGGCAACTGGTGCGGCAAGACGGTGGCGGCAGCCGAGGGGCGGTACGTCTGGGAGGGGGACACGTTCCGCCTGGTGGATCTTCCGGGCACCTACTCCCTCCATCCGGACTCGCCGGAGGAGGTGGTCACCCGTGACTGTCTGGACGGCGGCGCGGATGTGATCGTGGCGGTGCTGGACGCCTGCTGCCTGCGGCGGAACCTGCGCCTTGCGGTGCAGCTGCGCTGCCGCACGGGGCGCATGGTGGTCTGCCTGAACATGATGGACGAAGCCCGCCGCCGCGGAGCCGCGCCGGACGGCAGCGCGCTGGCGGAGGCACTGGGCGTGCCGGTGGTGATGACCTCCGCCCGTGACCGCTCCGGACTGGAGGCACTGCGAAACGCGGCGGCGCAGGCGGCGCGCAGCCCCGCGTCCCCGCCGCCGTGGGAGGGCGCGGCGGACGACCCGCTCTGGGTGGCGGAGCGGGCGGACGCGCTGGCGCATGTCTGCCTTGGGGGCACCGCCGCCCTCCACGAGCGCGACCGGCGCATTGACCGCATCCTGATGGGAAAATACACCGCCCTCCCGGTGCTTCTGGTGCTGCTTGGCGTGGTGTTCTCCCTGACTATGTGGGGCGCGAACCTGCCCTCCGCCCTGTTGAGCCGCTGGCTCATGGCGTTGCAGGAGCCGCTGCGCCGCCTGCTGTCCTTCGCCCCGTGGTGGGTGCAGGGCGCGCTGGTGGACGGTGTCTACCGCACCGCCGCATGGGTGGTGGCGGTGATGCTGCCGCCCATGGCGATCTTCTTCCCTCTGTTCGCGCTGCTGGAGGACGCGGGGCTGCTGCCCCGTCTGGCATTCAACTGCGACGTGCTGTTCCGCCGCGCCGGAGGCAGCGGCAGGCAGTGCCTTACCATGTGCATGGGGATGGGCTGCAACGCCTGCGGCGTCATGGGCTGCCGCATTATGGACAGTCCGCGGGAGCGGCTGGCGGCGATACTGACCAACGCCTTCATGCCCTGCAACGGGCGGCTGCCCACCCTGTTGGTGCTGGTCACGCTCCTGTGGCAAGGACGCCCGTGGGCGGCGTCCGCGTCGTTTCTGGGCTGCATCCTGCTGGCGGTGGCGGTGACGCTGCTGACCACCCGCTTTCTGACCGCCACCGTCCTGCGGGGCGCGCCCTCCGCCTTCACGCTGGAGCTGCCGCCCTACCGTATGCCGCGGGTGGGGCAGGTGCTGGTGCGCTCCCTGCTGGATAAGACGCTGTTCGTGCTGGGGCGGGCGGTGACGGTGTCCGTCCCGGCGGGACTGGTGCTGTGGCTGCTGGCGAATCTCGCCCCCGGCGGCGTGCCCCTTTTGCAGCGGGCGGCGGCGTTTTTCCAGCCGCTGGGACGGCTGATGGGGCTGGACGGCATGACGCTGACGGCGTATCTGGTGGGCTTTCCCGCCAATGAGATCGTGCTGCCCACGCTGGCGATGGGCTACACCCAGGCGGGCAGCCTGGCAGACTGCTCCACCGCCGCCCTCCACAGCCTGCTGGCGTCGCGGGGCTGGACGGCGGAGACGTGCGTGTGCATGCTTCTCTTCTGCCTGTGCCATTTCCCCTGCGGCACCACCTGCCTGACCATCCGCCGGGAGACGGGCAGCGTCAGGTGGACTCTGCTTTCCATGCTCCTGCCCACCGCCGTGGGGGTGGTGCTGTGCGTGCTCTGCCACGGCGTATTTACCCTGTTGGCGTGATGCAGAAAAAAACAGTTGCGAAACGCGAACGCTTGTAGTACAATAAAGTGTACGAACTTGTTCTCCGCTGTGCGCTGCGGAGCCGGTCTCGCGCAATGGATACCCACGAATCATGTCAGGCGGGGAACCGAGCAGCATTAAGAGGGATCATCCATGTGCCGCGAGGGTGCCGGCTCTGTGGCCCAGAGCGGAGAACAGGTTCATTTCTTTTGCCGGGGAGGTGTGCCCGTGTATCAGGCATTGTACCGCAAATACCGTCCCAAGACCTTTTCCGAGGTGGTGGGACAGCAGCATATCACCGATACGCTCCAGCGGCAGGTGGCGGACGGTCAGGTGGGGCACGCCTATCTTTTCACCGGTACCCGCGGCACCGGAAAGACCACCTGCGCCCGTATCCTCGCCAAAGCGGTCAACTGCGAAAGCCCCATTGACGGCGCGCCCTGCAACCGCTGCGCCGCCTGCCGGGGCATTGACGACGGCTCGCTGCTGGACGTGACGGAGCTGGACGCCGCCTCCAACGGCAGCGTCAACGACGCCCGCACACTGCGGGAGGAGGCGATCTACCCGCCCTCCGTGCTGAAAAAGCGCGTGTACATCATCGACGAGGTGCACATGCTCTCCAAGGACGCGTTCAACGCGCTGCTGAAGATCATGGAGGAGCCGCCGGAGCACCTGCTGTTCATTCTGGCGACCACGGAATTGCAGAAGGTGCTGCCCACTATTCTCTCCCGCTGCCAGCGGTTCACCTTCAAGCGTATTTTGCCCCGCGACATGGAGCAGCACCTGCTCCGCGTGGCGGAGAAGGAGGGCATCGACCTGACCGCCGACGGCGCGGAGCTGCTGGCGCGGATGGCGAACGGTGCACTGCGGGACGCGCTGAGCCTGCTGGATCAGTGCCGTGCCGCCGCCGGAACGGTGGACGCCAAAACGGTGCTGGACACGCTGGGACTGGCGGGCAGCACACAGACGCTGCAGCTGATGCGCCTGCTGCTGGCGCGGCAGGGCGGCGACGCCTTGGGGCTGCTGGATCAGCTGTACCGGGGCGGCAAGGACATCTCGGCACTGCTGGGGGAGCTGAGCGATCTGTGCCGCGACATGACGGTGATGAAGGCTGCGCCGGAGGGCGGCGCGGCACTGGTCAGCGGCGTGTATGACCGGAAAACGCTGACGGATATGACGGCGGAGGTGCCCATGCGGCGGCTGCTGTTTATGACCGACACCATCCAGCGGACGGCTGCCGCGCTGGGCGACAGCATCCGGCAGCGGACGGACGCGGAGCTGTGTCTGCTGCGGCTGTGCGACGAGAGCCTTTCCGGGGACACGGCGGCGTTGGACGGACGCGTGTCCGCCATTGAGGAAATGCTGCAAAAGGGCGTTGTTCCCGCGCAAAAAGCGGCTGTTTCCCGGGAAAACCGGTGCGCTGCCGAGGTGCGGGCCGCGCCGCTTCCGGCGGCTGTGGAAGCTCCTGCCCCGGAGCGGGCGTCGCCGCCCGCGCCACCGGCAGAGGCTGCGCCGCAGCCGGTGACGGAGACGGCGGCACAGGAGCCGGCGGAGACAAAGAAGCCGGAGAAGCCTTGTGCCGCAACGATTTCTGGCGGTGACAGCGGCGTGTGGAATGTGCTGCTGAACCACTACAAGGCACCGCTGGCGGCAAGCTATCGGGCGATGCTGGATCACGTGAGGGGCACGCTGAACGGCGATATTTTGAAGGTCACCTGCGAAAGCGAAATGTTCAAATCGCTGCTGGACTGCAAGGCTGTGCGGGATGTGTTGGAGGGTGTGACCTCCCAGCACACGGGGCAGAAGGTTCAGGTGCGGTTTGCAGTCGGCGAGGTGGGAAAAAAGTCCCCGGCGACAAAATCTGCGGCGGCGCGCCGTCCGCGGCCTGCACCGCCGGTCAGCGACGATTACGAAAGACCGCCCATGCCGGAGGAGGCTCCCCCCGCGCCGGAGGAGACCGCTCACGGGGGAGACATCCCACCGTGGGAGGACGCACCGGCGACAGGGGACAAGTTGGACGAATTAACGCGTAACGGACGAAAATTAGACGGATTCCAGATCAAATAAAAGGGTGGTGTACAGGGTGTTTTCGCCTGTTTTAAGGTTGTACACACCTTGAACATCACGTTGTACACGGGTATAAAGTACAAGTTTGGCGCAGAAAGCGCGATTTCACCGAATCATTGATAAAAAGGAGAACAAGTATGGCGAAGGGTTACAGTGCCCGCAGGGGCTTTACCGGCGGTGCCGGGATGATGCAGCAGCAGGCGCAGATGCAGCAGAAGCTGCTGAAGATGCAGCAGGAGATGGCGAAGGCGCAGGAGGAGGTGGAGCAGTCCGCGTTCACCGCCTCGGCAGGCGGCGGCGTGGTGACGGCGGTGGTCAGCGGCAAGAAGGAGCTGACGGCACTGACCATCCAGCCCGACGCAGTGGATCCGGAGGATGTGGAGATGCTGCAGGATCTGGTGATCTCCGCAGTGAACGAGGCGTTGCGGCAGGCGGAGGACGCCATGAGCAGCTCCATGAACGCGCTGACCGGCGGGCTGAATATCCCCGGACTGTGAGAAGAAAAAAGAAAGCCCGGAAGGGCTTTCTTTTTTGCGAAGAATGAATAGTTATTCATTCTATATCGATCGCTATTCTCTATTCGCTGAAGCCCCGCCGGATGGCGGGGGTTCAATAAATGGTGAAGAATTTAGGGGACGGATTGCCACGCCAGTGACGTCGGTCGCTGGCTCGCAATGACAATAGTGGGACAGTTCGCAATTACGGGGTGTCCGCGCCTGCGGCGCGGGGGACGGGGGATGCGGATTGCCGCGCCAGTGACATCGGTCACTGGTTCGCAATGACAGGAACATCGGGGGCGGGCGCGCAATGACAGGAACATCGTGGGGTTCGGAATGGCAGCTCTGGTGGAAGCGGGGGCGGAATGACGGGGGTGGCGCGGACGGCTGCGGCAGATTTTTCGTTTTGCTTTCCGCGGGGCACCTCTCTCTGCGCGAGGCGGGGGCTAAGGGAGGAGGGAGGTCAGATCGAAGAGGCGGGGGGCATTCCGGCAGAAGAGGGCGTAGGCGGTCAGCGCGTAGAAGCCCTGCTCAGTCGCCATGCCGTCCGGCTCTATTGGAACGACTATTGCACCGTCCGACGCCACCTGCTTGGCTGCCGCCCTATCCGGGTTTACTTGACTGGCTGTCACGCTGTTTGGGTGCGATTGTCTGGCTGCTGCGGTGACCGGTGCGGTCTGCTTGGTCACCGTGGGTGCTACGGCGGGAGGCTCCGGCAGCTCATCGCTGTGACGGAAGCCGCCGCCCGCGCAGGCAAAGGCACAGAGTCCGTCCAGCGGTGACGCACCGTTTTTGATGAAGCGGCTGTCCGCTGCCGGATCGATGCCCAGCGACGTCAGGGCCACAATGACCTGAGCGCAGGATTCGCTGTTGACCGTACCCCAGCTCATGAAGCCGCCGTTATCCTGCTGGACGCGGGAAAGGCAGGTCAACGCCCGCTCCACGGCGGCTTGGACGTCCCTGTTCTCCAGATATGGGGACAGGGACGTTAACGCCATGGCGGTCATATCTACGTCCGATGCTTCGCCCAGCAGCGTCCAGCCGCCATCAGGGCACTGGGCGGAGAGGATCTCCGACACCAGACCCTCACGGGTGGTCTGCTCCTCGCCCTCCGCCGCCTGCGGGATGGCGTAGCCGCCGCAGTCCAGTGCGATCAGTGCCCAGATGGGGCCGTTGAGCCCCTGTATGCGGAGGTAGCTCATGTCCGAAAGACCCGCCGTCAGGTCGATGCCCGCCACGGCCGTGGCGTCGTATCCGGCGGCGGTCAGACCAAGGATGGTGCGGGAGGTGTCCGTGGATTTTGCGCGGTGGAGGCGCGGGGAGCCGGCCTGACGGACATAGTCCTCCGCTGCCACCTTGTAGCTGCGCGCCATCTCATCGGTGAGGAGACCGGCGCGGCGCAGACCGATCACCGCCCACTCGCCGCCGATGGAGCCTGTGGTGGGGGCGGGCTGTGATAGCAGGTATTGACCGGTTTCCCGGTAGGCGGTCTGCCACGGGGATTCCTGCGCCTGCCCGCCACAGGCACAGAGAAGCAGCGCGGCGGCTGCCATAAGAGATGTAAAGAGCCTTTTCATAGTGTACCTCGCTTACAGAAACAGCACGTATTTCAGACGGATGCGGCGGAGGGGACCGGAGACGCGCCATGTGCGCGTCCAGACCTCGTCCTTCAGGCGCAGGGCGCGCTGACGCTGGCTCTCCTCCATAGGGTGACCGCTGAATTTTGCTTCCTCCCAGAGAGACACCACCGACAGGTACTCCTGACGGAGATCCTCGTCGATGTCCTGCGCGTAGTCCGCAGGGGAGCAATTCCGCAGGGGCAGACCCTGAGACAGAAGAACGTCCATGGTGTAGAGGTAGATGGTGCGGATGGCGCGGGGGATGTCGTCACTGAGGAAAGCAGCCTTCCGGCGCGCCGTCTTTTTGCGCTGCCACGCCAGCCACAGGACGAACAGGCACAGGAGAACCACCGCCGCCAGCACCGACAGGAAGAGCAGTATTTTCAGCCGGTATTTCAGCCAGAAGGACAGCAGGGACGGCTCCTCGTCCTCCTGCTGGGGGGCGTCAAGATTCTCGGATTCCTGCGCCCTTGAGGAGTGTCCCACAAGCCCGGAGATGCTGCGGTATGTCTCCGCCTGCTCCATCGCCGAGAGGTAGCCGGGAGTGACCTCGAAGGGGAGCCAGCCCACGCCGTCCTGGTAGTATTCCACCCAGGCGTGGCCGCTGGTGCCGTTCAGCGTCAGTGTTTCGCCGGGCAGTAGGCGGGAGGCATCGTCCTTCGTTACGAGGAAGCCCTCCGCGTACCGGGCGGGGATGCCGTAGTAGCGGAACATCATCGCCGCCGCCGAGGCGTAGTGGACATCGTAGCCCGTCTGGGCACCGTCCAGAAAGCTGAGGACAAAATCGACGCCCGGCGGCACCGGCGATACGTTTTCGCTATAAGTGGCGTAGGTGCTCAGGTAGAACAGAATGTTCTGCTTCGCCTTCTGGTAGTCAAAGTGGCGTTGCCCGTCCTCTACGGTGTAGGCTCCCAGCTTCTCCCGCAGGAAGCTGTCAAGCTCCGGGGGGAGGGCGGTGTCCACGGTGTAGACGTAGCGGTTATAGGCACCCTCCGTTTGCAGGAAGGCGGAGGGCAGCACCGCGTCCGAGGTGAGGCCGGCGGCGATCCTCTGGTACTGAACGATGATGTTGTTCGCCGCGAGGACGGTGTAACTCCGCTGGCCGCGCAGCCCCGGCGCGTACTGCGCCGCGTCGCCGATGGCGGCGGCATCCAGAGTGGGGCTGGTGGGCATGGTCTCATAGGGAGCGTACAGATACCGGGAGGACGCTGCGGCGTTGGTGACGGTGATGCGGTTCTCACCATGCAGCACCTCCGGGGCGGCGGACTGCGCCGCGCCCACGATCTGGGCTTGCCCGTAAAAGCCGTCGTGGTGGAGCCAGTAGAAGGTGTCCGCATTGGCGGAGAGCGTGGCGTTGGTCTGGGGGAGCCAGCGGCTGCCGTCGTAGACCTCCCCCACGAAGCCGCGCAGATAGTAGGAGCCGGGCTGGGACATGGTGACGCGAAGCATGGCATCCTCGCTCTGGCGGCGCGTTCCCGCAGAGGTCAGATCGCCGTCGGTGAGTCCGGCATCGTCGTTGGAGCCGCAGCGTATCTCCTGCACCGTGCGGGAGAGGTGCTGCTGGAGGGACGTGAGAGGCGCGGGACGCGCCGTGTCGCCGAGGGCGGTCAGCACTACGGCGGCGGCCAGAAGGAGCAGGGCGGCGCGGCACCATACGCGGACGGCGGCGGTGCTGCCGCGCCTGCCGAAGCGAATGGCGTACAGCAGGAGCAGCACCAGCGCGCCCAGCACCAGCTGCCACGGGGAGGCTGTCGGTGAAAACGTCAGCAGAAGCAGTGACAGCAGGAGGGAGGCCGTCCAGAAGCATACGGGACGGGGACGGCGGGCGTAAGCGGCACTCCACAGACCCAGCAGCGACGCCAGAGCCGCCGCCACCGCCGCAGGCGGCGCGGCGGAGTCCGCAGCGACGTAGGCGGGATAGATGCGGGGGTGGAGCTGCTGCCACGCGGCAAGGAGGCTGTCCAGCAGCGGGGCGACGCCGTCCCGCGCAAGAAGGAGCGTTGCCGCGCACAGGAGCATCCAGAGAGCGGGCGCAGCCCAGAAACGCTTTCGCTCGGCGGTCAGGGCGGCGGACAGGGACGACGCCGACGCGGCGAGAAGGGGGATATACACCGGCACCGGCAGTGAAAACAGCAGCACCGGGAGGGCGGACAGTCCTGCCGCCAGAAGCAGTGCCGACAGCCAAGGGGTATTCTTAAAGCGCAAGGTAGACACCCTCCTCTCCGGACAGTGTTTCCGGTGATACCGACAGGAACGAAAAGCGGCTATCCGCCGCAGGCGGCGCGGGACGGAGCGTCACCACGATGATATGGGCGTATTCCGAGGCTGCTGCCATCAGGTGATGGAGCACGGATGGCTCCTCGCAGCGGATCTCCGAGGACAGGACATCGGGGAGAGACTGGGTAAGCTCCTCCAGACAGGTGACCTCACGGAACGTCAGCTCGCCGGAGGCGCGATCCAGCCACGCGAGGCGGTGGGGGATGCTTTCGCCGCAGAGGGCGGCGGAGACGGAGACCGCCGCCTCGCCCAATGCCTCCCGCTCCGCCGCCGAGGGCGCGGCATCCGCGCTGCTGTCCAGCAGGAGAAGGAGGGAGTCGTCCACCGGCAGTCCCAGCTGGCGCACCATGAGGTGATCCGTCTTTTCCGACAGCTTCCAGTGGATGCTCCGGATGCGGTCACCGGACAGGTACTCCCGCAGGGCGAACGTCTCGCTGGGGTCATCGCCGGGGCGGTACATGGAGAACTCGTCGCTGTCGCCGAGGGAGCGTTGCCGCTCGGAGACGGTCAGCTCCACCGGGTAGACGGTGGGCATGACCAGCGTGGCGGCACCGCAGTCCACAGGCACCGCCGCACCCCGGAGACCGAACAGGTCAAACACGTGCAGCTGGGTCAGCTCCACGGTCAGCTTGCCGCAGCGGCGGGGGCGGAGGGTGTGCTGAAGCTGCTGCGTGCCTCTGCCGCCCACGGCGAGACGAAGCACCGCGTCCTCCGTCTCGCCGGTGAGCAGGTTGCGGCAGCGGAGGACGGCGCGGAGACCGGCACAGCTGAAAAAGCAGGCGTTGGAGGCGCGGAGCTCCACCGTCAAGTCCTCGCCCTTGCGGCAGGAGACGGGTGCGGAAAGAGAAGCCGTGATGCGGCGGCGCACCAGCAGCGAGAGGGAGATCTCCAAGGCGGCTGCCAGCAGACTTGCCAGCAGTAGGAAGCCCGCCGCGTTTCCGCTGCCCCAGAGCCAGATGGAGAGCCAGAGCAGCAGCCAGAGCGCGAATAAAACTCTGTTTTTCGCCATGGCTCAGATGTGGTCGGGGCGGGTGACCTGCCGGAGCACCTCCGCCAGCACGTCCGATGGGGAGGTTTCGGAGATCCGCGCCTTGGGGGAGAGGACGATGCGGTGGGCGCACACGTCCGCGAATACGTCGGTCACGTCGTCGGGCAGCACGTAGTCGCGACCTGCCATGAAGGCGCGGCTTTTGCACATGCGGCACACCGCCAGCGCGCCGCGGGGGCTGACGCCCAGCACCACGAGAGGGTGGCTGCGGCTTGCCTCCGCCAGCTTCGTCACGTATTCCAGCAGCGCGTCCACCATGTGCACCTGCTGCGCCTGCGCCTGCATGGTCAGGAGCTCCTCCACAGAGCAGACGGTCTGCACCGCTTGCAGCGGGTCGCCGGTCTGGCGATCCCGGAGGATATTCACCTGACTGGCGAAGTCGGGGTAGCCCATCTCCAGCCGCACCATGAAGCGATCCAGCTGTGCCTGGGGCAGCAGCTGCGTGCCGGCGGAGCCAACGGGGTTTTGGGTGGCGATGACCACGAAGGGGTCGGGCAGCTTGTGGGTGTGACCGTCCACGGTGACCTGTCGCTCCTCCATGACCTCCAGCAGCGCGGACTGGGTCTTGCTGGAGGTGCGGTTGATCTCGTCCGCCAGCAGAAGGTTGGTCATCACCGCGCCGGGCTGGTAGACGAAGGCACCGCTCTCCTTGCGGTACAGGGAGAAGCCCACGATGTCCGAGGGCAGCACGTCCGGCGTGAACTGGATGCGGCCGTATTGCAGACCCAGCGCGCGGCTGAAAGCCAGCGCGGTGGTGGTCTTGCCGGTGCCGGGGACATCGTCCAGCAGCACGTGTCCGCGGGAGAGCACCGTCATCAGAATTTTCTCCAGAGTCGCCTCCTTGCCCACGATGACCTTGCCGACCTCCTGTAATATCTTTTCAATGTGTGCGTTCATACTGTTTTCTCCTCACCATTCTCTATAATAGTTGCCGCTGGAGGCACCGTAGACGCCGGCGTCGGCATTGAAGCCGCCGATGTCCTTGCCCAACGCCAGCGTGAAGCGCAGGCGTATCTCTGCGCCGTCCTGCGGCTTGCAGGCACTCATGCTGTAGCCGGGATAGCGTCCGTTGTAGGAATACATCCAGCCCGACCAGCGGTAAAAGTCAAATTCACCCAGACTGTCCATGGACGCGGGCTGGGGGTCAAGGCCTGCGCCGAAGTCGTCCATTTCGTCGCTCACGATCAGCTCCATCAGCTCCTCGTCAATGTAGAAGCCGTCGCAGATGCCGGGCCTCTGTATGGCGGCGAGATAGTTGCTGCTGACGGAGGGGGAGAAGCCGTTGTCCGACAGCAGCTGCGTCACCATGGTCAGGAGATCCGTGCCGCCGGGAACCGTTACGTCCGTGGGGGGCACCAGATAGCCAAGACCTACGGTAGTCGCCTCTACGCTAATGGTGACGGTCACGTCGCCCTTCTCATAGTACACCGTCCAGCTTTGCTTGACCGCGTATCCGTCCGCGTCCGTGGCGGAGATGGTGATGGTGTTGGCTCCCTCGTTGGAGAGGTACGTTTCGTAGCCGAAGGAGCTGCCCGTCTGGCTGCAGGGGGAGTAGATCTCCTGCTCGTTGACCCAGACGCGGTAGTTGTTCAGGTAGAGCTGCTCGCCGCCGGAGCTGACGGAGTTGATGATCGTGATGACATCCGGGCTTTTCAGAACAAGACCGTTTTCCAGACCGATCACGGTGCTGCCCACCTCGATGGAGGCGTTGATGACGGGCTTTTTCTCCTCCGGCGTCGCCTCTGCGTTCCGGTGGAAGCGCACCAGCCACTTGTAGACAAGGTCCGTACCGTCCGCGTTGGTATAGTGCAGCGACAGGTACGCGGGTCGCCGGGTGTCCAGCGTCGCCGTGTACCAGCCGTCGCCGTCGGGGGACAGGGGCTTGTTGTTGTAGCGCACCTGCCGCAGCTGCTCCCTGCCCGTCTCCTGATTGAGATAGAAGCGGAAGCGGAAGGACTCAGTGTCCAGATAGACGGGGAGCTCCTCGGCAATGTGGGAGGGCTGGCTGGTGGTATTGTCGATGACGGTGCCGTTGAAGCTGTTGGTGATCTTGAAGCCGTCCTCCTTGTATTCGACAGTGTAGCGGGCGGTGACGGTGTCGTTTCTGCCGCCGGCACTGATCTCGAAGGTGTTGACACCGTATTCCAGCGTTGCGGAGAAGCGGTCGCCGCTGCCGGTGACGGTCTTGCCGTTGAAGCGGACGGAGGCGCGGAGCTTACTTCCGTCCTTCAGACCGTAGGCGGTGAAGGAGAGGGTGCTGTCCGACGTGGTGCGGAGATCCGCAAGGGATACGCCGTCGCTGTCGCGGACGGCGATAATGACCACCTCACCGCCTGCGCCGTAGTAGACCGTGTAGCCCTGAGACGCTGTGACGGTGTTTGTGCCGTCGCTGTAAAAGGCGCGAACCACGATGGAGTTGGCACCCTCGGCGAGCTTCAGGAGCACGCTGGAGGAGGACGCTTTATAGTCGAGGGACTGACCGTTCAGGGTGACGGTGAGCCCCAGCACCTGAAGCTCCGGCTTCAGATGGCGGATGGTGAAGGTGTAGCGTTCGTAGTCCACCACGTCGCCGTCGATGATGCTGGTCTCGAAGTAGCGATCCGGGTCGCCGACCTCGGCACTGCCCTGTGCCTCGCCGGGGCGGCGGGCGGGCAGCTGACCGCCGGAGCCGCCGCCGCTGCTGCCGATGTCCATAAGGTCGCCGATGCCGCTGTCGTCCGAGGGCACGTCCTGGGGCGGTGCCTCAGCGGGAGCGTCCGTCTGCTCCGGGGGCGTCTCCTGGGGCGGCTCCGGCTGCTCCGGCGGGGGCGGCTCCTCCGCTTCCCCGCTGAGAGAGGAGCTGTCGATCTGGGAGGTGCTGTCCGCGTCGTAGAGAAGCTCCGAGGAGGACACCAGCATACGGGAGGCGGCGTCCACGTCCTCGCGGGGCGGGGCCTCTGAGCGCAGTGACAGCGCGCATAGCGTCAGCGCGGCGCACAGCAGCAGCCACAGACCGCCGCGCAGGAGACGTATCGTTCTCTTTTTCATTGATTTTCTCCTTGGTTCAGAACGCCGCTCGAAGGGAGAGACCATAGAAGTCTCCCCCTCCGGGCGAGGTTATTCGTCGTTTCTGCGGCGGGTCTGCTTTGTAGCGGAGAACCACTTCCACAGCAGCACGATGATGCCCAGTGCCGCCAGAATGCCCGCGCCCATCCAGACGATCGTCCAGTCGAAGGGGCGGTCAGGCTTTGCAGCCTCTTCTGTCCGCAGGTCGTCCAGAGGCAGCTCCGCAGGCTGCTCCGCCGAGGCGGTATCGTCCGCCGCCGTCAGCTCCTTGTACTTGGCGGTCGCCTCCTCCAGAAGATCGATCGCCCACTGGGGCACCAGAGCCTTCTGCACGGGGGTCAGCGCGTTATAGGCGTCGGTGGCGCGCTTGATGGCGTCATAGCTGTCCTTGGTGACGGTGCCGATGGCTTTGATGAGCTCCACGACCCTCTGCGCCGCCTTGTAGTTTTCCTCGTAGGCCGCCATACGTGCCGCAGCGGTTTCCAGTGCGGTGACGCCCTTGACCAGCTTTTTCTGCGCGGCGGTCAGGGCGTTGTACGCCGACTGCGCCCGGGAGATCTTGCCGCGGAGCACCGCCGCATCGGATTCGGACATAACGTCCGGCACGTAGCCGATGTCGTCGATCAGCGCGTCCACCACGGAGGCGGCGTAGCGATCCAGCGCGGAAAGGATGCCGGAGGTGTCCACACTGCTGCCCATGGCGTTGCGGGCGCGGCTCGCCAGACGCTCCAGCTTGTCCGACAGGTCGGGGTACGCCTTTTTATCCTGCTGGAGACGGGAGCTTAGAGAGGAGATGCCGCTGTTGTAGGCGGAGAGCAACGATTCCGCACCTTGCAGTGATGCAAGCAGATCCTTGTCAAAGAGCTGCTTCTGCTCCGCTGTGAGGCTGTTGTACGCCGTGCGGGCGTTCTTGATGCGCGTTTCCAGATTCTTCAGTGCGGAGGCGGGGGTCTTGCCGGGCTTGTAGGCGATGTCGCCGGTCAGAGCTTCCGCAATATCCACCACGTAGCCGTTCATCACCGCGTCCATGGCGGCCTTGTCGGTGCACTCGCCCAGCTGCGTCACAGCACCGTTGTACAGCTTTTCCACCGTCTTTTTGATGTAGTCGTATCGCTTGCAGTCCTCGTCGTACCACTTTTTCAGGGCTTCAAGGTTTTCCGTGTACTGCTTGTACAGCTGCTGCATACCAGCCAGCTTGCCGTATTTCGTCACAAGGGACTGCCGTGTCTTGTCCAGAGCGTTGTATGCCGATTCGATGGTCTTGAGCTTGGTCTCCAGCTCCTTCAGCCTGGCACCCGCCGCGTCGTCGATGAGAAGGTCCACCACGCCGGCGGCGAAGGCGTCCACGCAGCTCTGCACCTCGGCACCGGTCTTGCACTTGTCCAGCGCGGCAAGCCGGTCGTCCAGAAGGGCGTTCAGCTTGTCCTTGATGGCGGGGTAGGTCTTGGCACTGTCCTCCTTCAGCCTGTTCAGCTCGGCTTTCGCCTCGTCCTTCGCCGCCTGCACCAGCGTGTCGGCGTTCATGGCGGAGAGCATGGTCTCGTAGGCTTCCACGATAGCCGGGGCTTTAGAGGCGGGAGCGTTGATAACGGCTTCCGTCTCGGACAGTTGGGTCTCCAGCGCGTCCCGCTGGGCGGGTGTGGCGGCTGTGCGGACGTTGTCGGTATAGTAGCTGCGGAGATAGGCGATCACCGCGCTGCGGCTTGCCGTTTCCTCCAGCTGCCACATAAACAGGGGGCAGCCGCTGTTCAGCCGGGCGATGCTGTCCACCATGTCGCCGGTGCGGTTTATCGCCGCCGCCGTCAGTGTGTCCAGAACGGTGATGCACTCGCCCTGAGAGCTGAACCAGCCCTTCGCCTGACGGGAGCTGCTGCCGAGGACGTAAAGACCGTCACGGTACTGTCCGGCAATGGGGAAGCCCACCAGAGAGCCGATGCGGTTGGTTCTGCTGCCCACGTCGAGAAGTCCCGCGTTATAGCAGTTTTCCACGGTGAGAGAGGGGTTGCCATTGGAGATAGATGAGCCATAATCTCCCGCCTCGCCGCCGAGGATGCCGCCGACGATGGTGGTGCCGGAGACGGTGCCGGTGTTGTAGCAGAGGGAGATGGACACGTTGCCGCTCTTGCCCACGCCGAGGATGCCGCCGGTACCGCCCTTGGGCTTTTCGCCGCTGCTGAGAACGGCGGCGGTATCGTTGGAGATGTGGCCGCTGTTGCTGCACTCCATCAGCGTTATGGTACCGCCGTCGGTGCGCCCCAGAATGCCACCCACGCCGGTGGCTTTATCCACCGTGACGGCACCGGTGTTGACGCAGCGGGTCAGCGCGGCGGAGGAATCGCATACGCCGGCAATACCGCCCAGACCACCCTCCAGATAGTTGGTGCCTGCGCCGCTGTTGACCTGCGCGGCACCCTCGAAGCGGCAGCCTGTCAGCGCGGTGCCGCGGAGCCTTCCCACGAGTCCGCCGACTGCCGACGAGTTACGATAGCTGCCGGTGAGCGCGACGGAGATATGCACACGGGAGACGCAGTTTTCCATGGTGCCGTGGAAGCTGCCGGCGATGCCGCCAACGTACACCGTCGTGGCACCGGTAAGGGCGATCTCACCCTCCACCGTCAGATCCTTGATGACGGCGGAGGAGGTGTAGCCGAACAGCCCAGCATAGCCGCAGGTGGTCGAGGCATAGCCGGTACGACCATCGATGGGCTCGGTGACGGACAGACCGGAGACCGTATGGCCGTTTCCGTTAAGGGTGCAGCGGAAGCCGCCCTGGTAGGTGCTGTCCTTGTTTGTGCCTATGGGCGTCCAAGGCCGGTAGCCAAGGTCGATGTCGGCGGTCAAAACCGCATGGTGGGAATATGTGGAGCCGGTGTTGGCGTTGACGGTATCGCGCAGCCATGACAGCTCCGCCGCCGTGCCGATCTTGTAGGGGTCGGTCTCTGTGCCGCTGCCGGAGGGCTGCTTGGCAGAGGTACCGTCCCAAGCGCCTTTGTTGGCGGCGGAGAGCAGCATGGCGGTCAGCTGGTCAGAGGCACTGCGGAACGATGCGTCCAGCTGGGCTTTGCCGGCGGACAGGAGCTCGTTCAGCAGGGCGTAGTCGGTGACATCGTCCAGCTGCGGCACTGCTGCCGCTTGCAGCTCCCGCTCGGCGGCGGTCAGGACGGCGGACAGACGGCTCTGCCAGTCACCGGACAGGTCGCCGGCGGCCTCCACCTGCCGGTTCAGCTTGGCGAGGCAGTCGTCCTTCAGCGCGGAGAGCTCGTCGAGAACCTCCTGCCGCGCTAAGGCCAGGGCATCGGCGGCGGCAGCGGTCAAGTCCGGGGCACTCTCCCCCTGGGGCAGCTCCTTGGTCAAGGCGTCCATGGCTTTCCGGGCGTCGGCGTACACGGCTTCCACCGCGTCAAGGTCCGCCGCGCCATTCAGCTTGGCGCGCCAGCCCTCGTAGGCGCGGAGCACCCTTGCCGCGTCTTCCTGGGAGTAGTTCTTATCAACGATGTATTTGTTATAAAGCTCGTTGGCGGCCTTCACGGGGTAGGGGGTGATCTGAGGCAGCTTGCCGTCGATGTTCTCCGTGCCCAGATAGGACTGCCGGAGGTCATTGACCGCCTTCACGGAGGATGCGGAGGCGATGGCGGTCTCCGCTTCGGTCAGCAGGGCGGTCACGGACTCCTGCCCGGCGGTGTCGTAAATGTGCGCGGCGGCGTAAGACCGCATATCCGCCAGCAGCTTGGATCTCTCCGCGTCCAGCTGGGTGGGCACGGCTGCCAGCGTCTTGCGGCCAGCCTCCAGTGCGGCGGCAGCGTCCGACGAGGTTTCCACATCGCGGACGCACTGCATGACGGCGGCGTTGTACAGGGGGCTTTGGTCGCCGTAGGCGGTGTATTTTTTGTCCTTCGGGTCGAAGCGGATCAGCTCAGACATCAGCTCCTGCGAGGCGGAGAGCTTCTCCGGCGTGCCGCCGTCTGCGCGGACGGGGGAGGTGAGGGCGTCCACCACGGCGGTGTCCGCGCTGGTGATGCTTGCCATCACCGCAGTGCCCCACAGATAGGCGGCGCAGCCCGTTTGGCTCTGGGCGTGGGAGGCGGTACCGTTGATCCATTCACCGATGATGCCGCCGCAGCCGCCGGGGGAGGTCACTTTGCCGGTGTTGTAGGCGTGCTCCAGAGAGAAGTCGCCCACGGGCTGGCTGGTGCCGCCGGAGGACGCTGTGCTGCCGGCACTGCCGATGATGCCGCCGGTGCCGCCGGCACGGTTGGGCTTGCTGCCGCCGGTCACCGCGCCGTTGTTCTCCACGTAGGCGATGGAGATGATGCCGCCCTTATTGGGGGACGCCGCGCCCACGATGCCGCCGATGTTGCTCTCGCCGGTGACGGGGGCGTCGTTCACACACTCGCGCACCTTGCCGATGGTGCTGACAGAGCCAACGATGCCGCCGATGGCGGAGCCGGTGACGCTGATTTCGCCGATTTTGTACGTATTCAGTGTGCAGCTTTCCAGAGCGATGCTGTTCCGGCAATAGCGTACCATGCCGCCGGCGTTCTCCGCGTAGCAGTCCAGCGCGCCCACGACGCCGCCCAGCCTGGAGAGGACGGCGCAGCGTTCAAAGGCGGCAAAGAGACCCCATGTGCGGCAGTTTTCCACGTAGCCCTCCGACACCTTGCCGACGATGCCGCCCGCGTAGGCGGCGGAGTTGGCGGTGGTCGGGGCATTTTCGTCAGCGCGCAGGAATACGGACGCGCCGCAGTTGTAAATGGTGCCGCTGCTGACGCCGGCGATCAGTCCCGTGCCCGCACCGTTAGAAATGAGGGCGGTGCCGGCGGCGTTCAGATTTTTCACCACGCCGCTGCGGTCGACGGTGCCGAACAGACCGAGACGCTGGTTCGCGTCGGAGGCGGTGAGATACAGACCGTGGATGATGTGGTTCTTTCCGTCAAAGGTGCCGGTGTAGCCGTTGTTCAAGCCCTTGTTGGCGATGGGCGTCCAAGGCTCGCCGTTGAGGTCAATGTCCGCCGTCAGCACGGCGCAGGCACTGCGCTTGCCGCTGTTGACCTGCTGGGCGAACCACGACAGCTCCGCCGCCGTGCCGATCTTGTAGGGGCTGCTCGCCGTGCCGCTGCCGGAGGGCTGCTTGACAGAGGCGCCGTCCCACTTGGCGGCAGCTTTGACACCGTTATCGGCGAACTGGAGGGCTGCCCGTGCGTCATCTACCACGGCTTTGAGATTGGCTTCGTAGTTTGCCAGCGTTTTTTCCAGCGCGGCTTCGTTGGTGCAGGCAGTCAGAGCGTTCTGTCCCTCCTGAAACGTGGCGGACAGCTTGGCGAAGGCTTTGGTGATCGCCGCTTCGGCGTCAGCGTTCAGGTCATGCCAGACCGCCGCGCTTTCGCCATGGAGGGAGAGCAGCTGCTCGCGGTATCCGGCGTAATAGCGGGAGGGATTGTAGCCGGCACCCCAAAACTCCTTCAGGGCTTCCTCTTTTTGCTTTTCAAAGGCTTCCTCCTGCTGTTTTGTGGGGACGGTGCTCATCTCTTGCAGGGCGGCTTCGGCGAGGGAGGACAGCTTGGCAATTTCCTCTTCGCCGTAAGCAGTAATCTCTTCGGGAGTTTTGCCTTGCAGCTGAGAGAACTCGCATAGTTCGAGGGCATTCAGAGATTTGACAGCGTCATTATAGACCTTGGTTAAGGAAGCCCAGCCGACTTCACTGTACGAGGTTTTTTTGTACTTTTTGAAGTCCGTTTCCAATTCATTCAGTGCCTCGCGTTTGGCTTTTTCAAAAGCGTCGGCAGCCTTGGCGTAGGCTGTTTCCTCCGGAGTTCCGGGGGGCTTGATCGGGTCTTGCAGCTCCCACGCGAGGATGGGCCAGCCGCCGCCGTAGCCGGTGTCGGAGATGAGGTAGATGTTGCCGTCGTCGCCGTTGAGGTAGGTGACCATATCAGAGGCGGACATATAGTCGCTGTCGGCGTTGCGTATATTACTATAGTTATAGTCTAAAACGCCATAATACTCGCCAAGGTTCTTATAGCTGCCGAATTGATCGCAGAACACCAGTGTCCGCGATAATTGAAAATTACTCGAGATACCGAACAAGTCGCCTACGGAATTACCGCTTAACTGCTTTCCTATCAAGCCATCTGGCTCCTTCCTCGGCTCGGCAGAAGCCGCAGAATAGCAGCCGGTGAGGATGGTGGCATCGTCACAATAGCCAAATAATCCGCCAAGAAACGTACCATCGTCATGGCATTCGATATTCGCATAATTGTAGCAGTAATTCATTTCGATAGCAGAAGAACTGTATCCGACGATACCGCCGCAGCCCATGCTGTCGCTGCCGTCCAAGGAAATATCGCCCCAGTTTGTGCAGCGGGCAAAAGAAGCATCCCTGCTCTCAATCATACCGACGATGCCGCCCACGCCAGTATAATTGGTACTGGAGTTTACGGTGATATTTACCGCGCTTTTGCAGTTCTCAAAGGAGGAATCGCTGGAGACAAGCGCGGCGATACCGCCCACACACGGACACGCTTCACAATCTGCCGTCACGGTGATGGAGCCCGCCACCTTGAGGTTTTTTATGGCGGCGCCGCCTACACAGCCAAAGAAGCCGACCGTATAAGTCTCCCAGCTTCCGTCGGCGGTGATACTCAATCCGCTGACGGTAAAGCGGCAGCCGTCAAAGGTACCCTCGTAGCTGGCGGCATCGGAGCCGATGGGCGTCCAAGGCTTGCCGGTCAGGTCAATGTTCGCCGTCGTTGACCTTTGCGGCGAATGCCAGCAGATCCGCCGCGTCGGCGATCCGGTAGGGATCGTCCGATGAGCCGTCACCCGACAGCTCACCGTCTGCGGCGAACACCGCCGTGGGCAGCAGGCTCCACAGCATGACTACCGCCAGCAGCAGAGATAGTACACGTTTTTTCATTCTCTTTTCTCCTTCTTTCTGTTGATCTCTATTTGAAATAGCAGGATAACATGGTGCCGGGGAAAGGAAGAAGCCGGGAGAGGTCGGTGTACCTCTCCCGGCTCGTGGGAAACACGGCTTATGCCGCGCCGGTATACAAAACAAAACGCCCGTCCCCGGAGGGACAAGCGGTACGTTTTTTCCCGGAAAAAACGCTGCTTTTATCCATAAAAGCAGCGCACGATGACTTTCCTGCACACGGAGAGAACGCCCGCTACACTCACAGCTTCTCCTTCGTGCAATTCTCCTGCCCTAACGCCGCGAGACTGACGTCTCCCGTACATGACCTACCTTCTCGGAGCTTGCGCCCCAATGGATGCTGTTCGCCACGGCTTCGCCGCTTTGGTCACTTCCTTGCGTTCACAGTGCCGTTCGCAGAGGGTATCACCCAATTCCTTTTGAACTGCCGCCTGACCGGAATCGGTCTTTACGGCGGCAGCCACACGACATCACAGAACCTGAATATTCAATTTTACGTTATAATTATATAGGGGAAATGATGCTTTGTCAATATGACGGGGGTTGATTTCCGACGGGATGTCCATTAAAATAGGGGAAACCGCGCCTGCGGGCGCGGGGACGGGGGAACGGATTCCCACGCCAGCCTGCGGGCTGCCTCGGAATGACGGGAGAAATGGACGGCGGTGAGAGTGATGGGGAGGTTTGTCACATGAAAAAGAGAGGGATATGCTTGCTGCTGGCGGCGGTGATGCTTTGCTGCGCTGCCTGCGGGAGCCGTCAGACAACGGAGGGCGGCGGGGAGAAGGATCGGTACATGACCGACCCGATACCGGAGGGGAAGCCTGCGCCGGTGGAGCCGCAGGACGCGGTGGTGGACGGCGACGCCGTGGGCAGATGCACGTTTTCCATCTCCTGCGAGACGATATGGGACAACATGGAGCTGTGCGCGGAGAGCAAGAGGACGCTCGTGCCGGAGGACGGCGTTATTTTCCCCGCCGCGGAGGTGGAGTTCTACGAGGGGGAGAGCGTTTTTGACGTGCTGCAGCGGGTTTGCCGGGAGAACAAGATACACATGGAGTCCAGCTGGACACCCGTATACAACAGCGTGTACGTGGAGGGGATACAAAACCTGTATGAGTTCGACGTGGGAGAAGGCTCCGGGTGGATGTACGCGGTGAACGGGTGGTATCCCAATTACGGCTGCTCGCGGTATTCCCTGCAGGACGGCGACGTGGTGGCATGGCGGTATACCTGCGACTACGGAGCGGACATAGGCGGGGGATATATGGCAGGGGGAGAGTGAGAAAAAAAGGCAGCACCGGGAGGTGCTGCCTTTCAGGCTTTTGATGGGTAACGAGGCGGGGGGTCAGAAGGAGACGATCTCGGGGTCGGGCTTGGCGGCGGCGGTGATGGAGGTGACGTAGAGGACGGGACCTACTCCCTGGTAGGCGTCGCACTCCTCCACCTTGACGGTGGCGTGAATCAGCACCCAGTCCTTGTCCTTATAGTTTTCCAGACCCTCGCCGCGGCAGACCAGCGCAAGGAACTGCATATCCTTGTCACAGCAGACCATGGCGAAGCGTCCGGGGCAGTGGACGCTCTTGAACTTCTTGGAATGGCACATGATCGCCTTGAAGGTGACCTCTATATCCTCGTAGCGTCCGGGGTTGTCCATGATGTCCACGTACCAGACGCCGTAGTCCGCGTCGGGCACCACCAGCTCGCCGGAGGAGAGGTCGAAGGGGGACATCTCCGGGGTGACGTACTCCTCGCTGGTGCCGTCCTCATTCTCCAGATAGATGTCGGCGCGGCGGTTGACCATCCGCAGGTTGCGGCTGCGAAGCTGGGCGCGGAGCTGGTCGTTGCAGTGACCGAAGATCAGCAGGTCGGCGTTGGTGATCTTCTCCATCATCAGCTGCCCCATGTTCTTGACGTACATCTCGAAGGTGCGGGCGTCCACAAGGCACATGATCTGGTAGAGGATCCAGTTGGCGGGGAGCACCTCGCGGTAGAGCGTCTCCATGCTCCACATACCGTTGTACTCCACGATGACCTGCTTGGGGCGGTACTGCTTTTCCAGCTTTTTCAGAAGCGCGGGGGTCAGGTCGTCCTCGTCCTCCACGGTGTAGGTGAACACGTTGCCCAGCACCTTGGGATCGTAGGACAGCTCACCCTCCTCGCAGCACAGGAGCAGGGTGCGATCCTCGGCGGCGAAGCCGTCCCGGAGGATGCCGTTGATGAACGTGGTCTTGCCGGCGTCCAGAAAACCGGCGATAAGGTAAACAGGAATATCCATAGCGCGCACCTCCGCTTACAGACCGAACAGCGCGGACAGCTTCGCCTCGTCCAGATGGGAGCCGATGACGCACAGGCGGCCGGTATAGTCGGCACTGCCGCGGCGGAGCTGGTGCTCCTCCGGCACGAAGTCGAAGTGCAGCCACTCGCCGCCGTCGGCGGCGGGGACGATGCCCTTGGCGCGGAGAATGGCTCCGCAGTCGCCGCTGTCCAGCGCGGCGAGGATGCGCTCCAGATCGGCTTCGGTGTAGGGCTTCACCGTCTCCACGCCCCAGCTGGTAAACACCTCGTCGGCGTGGTGATGGTGATGGTGGTAGGCGCAGTGGGGGTCGTGGCACTCCTCACCGTCGTGGTGGTGATGCTCGTGGTCATGGTCATGGTCATGGTCGTGGTCATGGTCATCATCGTGGTGGTGATGGTGGTCGTGCTCATGCTCGTGCTCATGCTCGTGTTCATGCTCATGCTCATGCTCATGCTCGTGTTCGTGCTCGTGTTCGTGCTCGTCCGCCTCGTGCTCGGCGCGCATTTTCGCCAGCAGCTCCTCCGCCAGAGAGACCTTCTCAATGGCGGAGAGGATGGTGGCACCGTCCAGCGCGTCCCAAGGGGTGGTGAGGATGGCGGCGGTGGGGTTCTTCTCCCGCAGGAGGGCCACAGCCGCCTCCAGCTTCTCCTGACTGAGACGCTGGGTGCGGGAGAGGATAACGGTGCCGGCGGATTCGATCTGGTTGTTGTAGAACTCGCCGAAGTTCTTCATGTAGACCTTTACCTTGGTGGCGTCCGCCACGGTGACGAAGCTGTTGAGCTTCATGTCGGGGACATCCTTGACGGTGTTCTCCACCGCCACGATCACGTCGCTGAGCTTGCCCACGCCGGAGGGCTCGATGAGGATGCGGTCGGGGTGGAACTGGTCGTGCACGTCCTTCAGGGCGCGGTTGAAGTCGCCCACCAGAGAGCAGCAGATGCAGCCGGAGGACATCTCGCTGATCTGGACGCCGGAATCCTTCAGGAAGCCGCCGTCAATGCTGATCTCGCCGAACTCGTTTTCGATGAGCACCAGCTTTTCGCCGGGGAACGCCTCCGCCAGCAGTTTTTTGATGAGGGTGGTCTTGCCCGCACCGAGGAAGCCGGAAACAATGTCGATCTTTGTCATAGTAAAACCTTCTTTTCTCCGCCGCCGGAGCGGCGTTCAAATTTTATCACCTTATATAATAGACCATTTTTCCGAAAATGCAAGAGGGGGCGCAAGAGTTATGCCGGCGGCGGTGCCGCCGGCATAGGGGCGGTTACTCGCCCATGCGGTCAAGGAATGCTCTGCCGTCGGTCATGCGGCCGTCGGGCGTGGTATCGGGGGCGGTGCCGTTGGTGTCGGGCTGGGTGGTGATGCTGCCGTTGGGTGTGGTGTCGGGGCGGGTTTGGGGCTTTTTGTCCGCGCCGCCGCACGCCGCCAGCGTCAACGCCAGAGCCACGGCAGCCACCAGAACCATCACGCGATCTGTCATGGGAGATCCCTCCTTTTTCCATCGTCACGGCGTTGTCTGCGCGAGAAGCGCGCAGCGCGCAGACGTGCGCCGTGCCGCAGTTAGTTTTTGCAGAGGTACCGTTTATAGACGCGACACTTTTTGGGTTTTGCGGGAGGAAAGTTGCTTTTTTGCCGGGGACGTGGTACAATGTAGACCTGTTCCGAACGACTACGAAGTGTAATTTACGGAAGGAATACTACTCTTTGTATATATAGGAGGGTTTTGCCATGCAAAAGCTGGAAAAGCAGTATCATATTCACTGTGTGGAGGGCGACGTGGGCCGCTACGTGCTGCTGCCGGGGGACCCGGGGCGGTGCGAGAAGATCGCCGCTCTGTTCGACGACGCGCATTTTGTGGCGCAGAACCGGGAGTACGTGGTCTACACCGGCACGCTGCTGGGGGAGAAGGTGTCCGTGTGCTCCACCGGTATCGGCGGGCCGTCCGCCTCCATCGCCATGGAGGAGCTGCACAACATCGGCGCGGATACGTTTATCCGGGTGGGCACCTGCGGCGGTATCGACGTGGGCGTCCGCAGCGGCGACGTGGTGGTGGCCACCGGCGCGATCCGGTTTGAGCACACCAGCCGGGAGTACGCACCCATTGAGTACCCCGCCGTGGCGGATTTCGAGGTGACCACCGCGCTGGTGCAGGCGGCAAAGGCTCTGGGCAAGCGGACGGAGGTGGGCATCGTCCAGTGCAAGGACGCGTTTTACGGACAGCACAGCCCGGAGAGGATGCCGGTATCCTACGAGCTGCTGGAGAAGTGGGAGGCGTGGAAGCGTCTGCACGTGAAGGCCAGCGAGATGGAGTCCGCCGCGCTGTTCGTGGTGGCGAACGCGCTGCAATGCCGCTGCGGCTCCTGCTTCCACGTGGTATGGAACCAGGAGCGGGAGAAGGCGGGATTGGATCAGGAGATGAGCGAGGACACCACCTCCGCCGTGCAGGTGGGCGTGGAGGCGTTGAAGCTGCTGATCCAAGCGGACAGAGCGAAGTGAGAGGAAAGGAAAGACGGCACACGCAGGGGGGTTATCTACAAACAGAAGCGGACAGCCCGGAGGGGCTGTCCGCTCCAGGCTGTCGAAAAAGCCGCTGGCTTTTCTCGACAGCCTGCAATAATGCCGGTATTTTCGTGCCGCTTCGCGGCACGAAAATACTCGCTTCGCTCCACGCACGCCTTGCAGAGCAAGGCTTAGCGCGGCATTTGATCCGATTCGAGGCGGGCTTTGCCCCCTCGAGCTCCCCCTGCGCGGAAGAAGGACAGCACGTGCAGTAAGATTTATCGACACGCAGAAGCGGGCAGCCCCGGAGGGGCTGTCCGCTCATTTAATGGATAGGGAACAGTGGGCGCGCAATGATAGGACGGGGGTCAGAGGAGGGTGGCGTGGAGGGTCTCCTGCTCGGTCTTGTAGTCCATGGCCTCCTGCTGGTAGCTGGCGGCGGCACGGCGGATCTGGGCAAGACCCTCCTCGTCCAGAGGGCCTTTCACACGGGCGGGGGAGCCGAACGCCAGAGAGCCGTCGGGGATGACGGTGCCCTGGGTCACGAGGGAGCCGGCACCGATGAGGCAGTTGCTGCCGATCTTCGCGCCGTTGAGGACGATGGCACCCATGCCGATGAGGGTGTTGTCGCCGACGGTGCAGCCGTGGAGAATGGCACTGTGCCCCACGGTGACGTTGTCGCCCACGGCGACGGGGTAGCCGTTGTCCACGTGCACCACGCAGTTGTCCTGAATGTTGGAGCCGGTGCCGATGGTGATGTCCTCGCGGTCAGCGCGGAGGACGGCACCGAAAAAAATGCTGCTGTGGGCTCCGAGGGTCACGCTGCCCCGGAGGGTGGCGTTGTCCGCCACAAAGGCGGTGGGATGGATGGTGGGAGTTTTCATAGTATACACCTCGCAGGAATTTTTCTGCATTGTACCACATTGTGGGAAGAAAATCGACAGGAAAAGAAAAAATTGGGCTTACATTTTTCGTTAGAATATGTTATACTGTCAAAAGAAGGGGTACGCACGGCCGGAAGGGCGTGTGCATTTTTTGTATTTTTGTGAATGTGGATAAGGAGCGTGTGAAATGTTTGCAGCGGGCGATATGGTGGTATACGGCGGCGAGGGCGTGTGCCGCGTGGAGAGTATTGGTCCCTCCGGGCTGCGCTATGACGGCGGGGATAAGACCTACTATCATCTCTCTCCGCTGTATCGCAGCGGAACGGTGATGACACCGGTGGATACCTCCGTGCTTATGCGCCATGTCATCACCAGAGAACAGGCGTTGGCGTTGATCGCCGCGCTGCCGGAGCTGCCGGCGCAGCGTCCCGCAGAGCGGGGGATGCGGGCGGCGAAGGAGTTCTATCACCAGCTGGTGGCGCGGTGCGACTGCGCGGAGCTTGCCTCCATGATCCACGGAATCTGCCGCAAGCGGGCGTGGGCACTGCACCACGGGAAAAAGGTCAGCCAGATGGACGAGCGGTATCTGAAGCGGGCGGAGGAGCAGCTGTACGGCGAGCTTGCCGCTGTGCTGGAGATCGCCAGAGAGCAGGTGGTGCCCTTTATCCGGCAGACGTGGGAGAAGTGGCCGGAGCAGCTGCCAAGGTCGGAGCAGGACGAGGCGGAGGAAAACGCGGAGGCGGCAGTGACTGCGGCGGAATAAGGAGATAACAGGGACGGCGAAAGCCGTCCCTTTCAGGCTGTCGAAAAAGCCGGGGGCTTTTTTCGATAGCCTGAAATAATGTCATTATTTTTTGCGCCGCGATGCGGCACAAAAATAGTCGCTTCGCTCCGCGCACGCCTTGCAGGGCAAGGCTTAGCGTGACATTTGATCCGATTCGAGGCGGGCTTCGCCCCCTCGAGCTCCCCCTGCGAGGGGGGAAGGACTGCGCGTACATGGGGGTATCGACACAGGAACAGGGACGGCTTTCGCCGTCCCTGTTGTGCTGGGGGGGTCAGATCAAAAATTCGGCGGGGGCATCGTGGGAGGAGAACAGGAGGGGGGAGAGCGTTTTGGCGTAAGCTCCCGTGTTGCCCACCGCCACAAGATCGCCCACGGAGAGGGCGGGACCGGTGAAGCCCTTCGCCAGCACGTCGGTGGCGCAGCAGAGGTTGCCCACGATGTCCACCGTCTCCACGGCACCGGTATCGGCGGCGGGGAGGGCGGTGATGGGGAAGGACGTTTCGCCGGTGAAGAGAGGCTCCTGCGGGGGGAGGGGTGCGTCGCCGGCGGCGGTGCGGAGCAGGGCGGCAAGCGCGGGCTTCTGGAAGCCGTTGAGGCAGTTCTCCACGATGACGTAGGTGGTGCCGTGGGAGGTCTTTTTATCCACCACGGGCAGGTAGTACGTGCCCGCCTGCGCCGTCAGGAAGCGACCGGACTCGATCATCAGCCGCGCACGGAGCGTGCGGGCGTTCTCGTCCGCCACCGCCTGCGCGCTGCGGTGCAGGGCGGTCATGTCCAGCGGGGACTGGAGGGCGGGGTCGTAGACGATGCCCACGCCGCCGCCGAAGTTGATGTATTCCACGGTGCAGTGGAGGACGTCGCGGAGGCGGAGTGCCAGCGCGAAGCAGTTTTCGTAGTAGTGGGAGAGGACGTCCGCCGAGAGGTTTTGGGAGCGGAGGTGGACGTGGAGCCCGCAGACATCCACGGGCAGGGTGGACAGCAGCTCGCCCAGCGCGGGGAGGTCGGTTTCATCGATGCCGAATTTGGACGCGCCGTTTGCGCCGCCGTCCATGTTGAAGGCGGGGTTGATGCGAAGCCCGATGGACTTACGCTCGCCCCGGGCGGCGGCGATGGCGGCGATGCGCTGCACCTCGCCGATAGAGTCGGCGATCAGGTGGCAGCTGTCCCACGCGGCGGTGAGGGCGCGATCCGTCTTGCCGGCGGCGGAGAAGTAGATGTCCTCCTTTGCCATGCCGCACTCGGCGGAGAGGGAGACCTCGCGGGCGGAGGCGGCGTCCGCTCCGACGCCCAGCGCGGCAAGGGCTTGCAGCACCGGCGGGAAGGGGTTCGCCTTGATGGAAAACAGAATGTCGAAGCCGGGGAAGGTGTGGCGGAGCTGCTCCGCCTGTGCGGTGAGAATGTCGCGGGAGTAGAGGTAGCAGGGCGCATGTTGACGCGCCAGCGTGATGGCGTTTTCGTTCATGGGGCACCGTCCTTTACTGTGTGATAAGGACAGCATACCATATCCGGAGGGGAAAGGCAAAACATTCCTTGCGCGGCGGCGGGAAATGTGCTACAATACGCCGTGGATATGCGGGTATGGCGGAATTGGCAGACGCGCAGGATTTAGGTTCCTGTGAAGAGATTCGTGTGGGTTCGACCCCCACTACCCGTACCAAAGAAAAAAGACACGCGGAGGCGTGTCTTGCAGGCTGTCGAAAAAGCCACTGGCTTTTCTCGACAGCCTGCAATAATGCCGTTATTTTCGTGCCGCGAAGCGGCAC